>JBEKAD010000070.1:0-12750 GCA_050018435.1 Terriglobia bacterium | reverse complement strand
GCCTCTTGCAAACGCCGGATCAACTGCGTCCGCATATCCCAAAAATGAAAGCTCATTCTTGCCGATCACAGGACGTGCTCCCAGGGTGTTACCGGGCTGAAACTGGGAAGTTCCTGAAGTCATCCCACCAAAGAGGAGCGCAAGCCAACTCGTGCTGCCATGCAATTTCAATATCTTTGTAGCCGATTTCTCTGGGAGGCTTTCAATCGGAAAGCCGTAACCGTCGCCTGCTTCGAACTTCCCGGCCAGCCTGAGCTCTCGATCCAGTGAAACATCGTAGTTGAACGTGATGATGCAATCGCCTGGAACAACGATGTTCCTGGCAAAGTCCTGATAAGCGAAAGACTCCAACGCCACGCCTTGCTGGATCTCAGCGAACCAAGCACGCACAGCATTCTTGAACACGCCGTATTCGTTCGCTACGAGAGTACGCTTTGCGCGCTGCTCTGGTGTTCCATTTTCATACTCTCTAATCAGGCCTTGTATCGCTGTCACCAGATCTTCGACGTTCTCAACGGGGCCAAACGATTCTTTGAGAAAGTGAGATGTTGCCGGATAACGGGCTGCATAGGAGTCCGGGGCATGCTTCGCACTCTTCATCCACTGCAACAGTTCTGATCCCATTGTTCTTGCTAGCGGGTATCCGGCATCGCGTGACGCACCTGCTCCCAACACATATGTAGTCATTTCTCACTTCCTCCCCACCCTCATTATAGCGGGTAGCGCAACTGGTTGGCTGCGACTATCTGGCCTGCCACTTCAGCGCCCGCCACAACGGAACCCGAGGTCGTAGTCCCAGTCGCCGGGGACGAGCCCGACGCGGGGTAACACGCGAACGTCCCCGGGATAAATTACCCAGGACCCGCCACGCAGAACGCGCGCCTGACCGCTCGCTGGCCCTGAGGGATCTTGAGACGGGCTATTCTGGTAATCGTACCAGTCGTTCACCCACTCCTCCACGTTCCCCAATACGTCGTACAACCCGAATCCGATGGGTCGTTTCTCGCCCACCGTGTGCGTTTGGCCCCCGCTGTTCTTGTTGTACCAAGCGACCTCATCTCTCGGCCCGTAGCGCGCCCATGTGCTACCGCCATTACTTGTAAACCCGGATGGCAACTACCGCGTCCTTTGGCATGGTCAAGGGCGGCTTATCACTTACCGACTGAGCTTGTCGCAGGAAATCAACCTCGATGGTGTATCCGGCCCGTCTCCAGTAGCATCGGGTCCCGGCAGGCCAAACGACGGGCTTGTCGCGGTCCGTCCCGATTTCAAGGGGGTCCTCCTCAATCTTTGTTTCCGTGCCAAGCTTCTGGAGGATCTTACCCTTCGCATCAGTGAGCTTAATGTTTCCCACGATCACACCAGAATATGGGATGAATCCTTTATAGTCGCAATACGCCGGCAGCGTTACCCCTGAAAGTCTATCGGCGTGAAACGTGCCCTGCACGCCAGATGAGTAATACCACCTTTGCTCCATATCCGCAGGCCAGGCGAGCGGAGCATCGAGACCCAATTCCTGCCGTTTTTGCTGCAGGGTGGTTGCGTTCACGATGTCATTTGGGGTCCCAAGTACCTGGTCAACATCCGCAGAGGTCTGGCCGAGCCTTATCGGCAAACCCCACTCCGCTGACCTTGCCCAATACCACAAGCCCACGGCAGCTATGGCAAGCAGAACGACCAAGCATCCTGGCACGACAAACCACTTTCGCCCCGAAGGATTGGATATCCCGGGTGCGAGAGTGGCTCGGGGTTTGACGACTTGCCGTTGTGGTTCGGGGGCGCAACCGGGGGGGACCGGGGGCGGGGACATCGTGCCAGGGTCACGTAGCGGCGGTTCGCGAACCGCCCCTACCTCGGCTGTGGCAGGTTCTGTGGCTTCGGCGAAGGCGCGTGCAAATTCCATCACAGAGCCGTAACGCTGTTTGCGGTCTTTCGTGAGGGCCTTCATCACCACGCTTTCGAGTTGGGGCAGCGCGGGGAGGTCCGGTTTGACGGTGCGGAATGGCGGTGGGTCTTCCTGCATGTGCATGCGCAGGTATCCGACCGGTGTATCGGATTGAAACGGCGTGCGGCCGGTGAGCATTTCGTACACCACCACGCCCAGCGAGTAAACGTCGGAGCGGGCGTCGAGCTCATAGCTCCTCATTCCGGACGCCTGCTCGAATGACATGTACGCGGGGGTGCCGAGGACCGTGCCGGTCTGCGTGTGGGCGCCGGACTCGCGCAGCTTGGCAATGCCGAAATCGACGATTTTCACCTGAACGTTCGCCGGGGGGGATGTGGGCGCTAGAGCGCCTTCGACCTGTGCCGGCGGGGACGCCGGCGCTACGGAATCGACGCGACCGTTCGCGGGTGGGGGCACCGGCGCTACAGAATCGTCGTCGGGATACGTCAGGAAAATGTTATCGGGTTTGAGGTCACGATGAATGATGCCCAGCTTGTGCGCGGCGTTCAGGCCCCGCGCCGCTTGCTGGAGAATTTCCGCAACCTCGGGCACGGGAAGTGGACCCCGCCGCGTGAGGGCTTGACGGAGAGATTCGCCTTCCAGAAACTCCATGGCGATGTAGGGCGTGCCATCATCGGCCTGGCCGGATTCGTGAATGGTGACGACGTTGGGGTGATGAATGCGCCCCGTGGAAGCCGCTTCATTCTGAAAGCGCTGGAGGAAGTCGGGGTCATCCAGCAGCTTGCGGCTCAGGACTTTGAGCGCCACCGGACGGTTGCCCACCGCGATCTGCTCGGCGAGGAAGACCGCACCCATGCCGCCCGCGCCCAGGCGGCGGATAATGCGAAATCGGCGGGACAGTCCGGCGGCAAGCTGCACTTCGGTCTCCGTAGCTTGGGCGGCCAAGCGAGCGCCGTCGCGCGGACAGAACTCAACATCATCGGAGTAGGTCTGCTGGCAAGTGTGGCAAATCTTCATGGGCGCCAGTGCAACTCTCCCGTGGCGCGGATTCTAGCAGAAATATTATGGCAAAAGCGAGCGTAGCGCGGACCTCCGTTTTTGAGGTCCGCGGTTCTTACTGCGCAAATTGAGCGAAGGTAGCCCGGCGAGAAGGACAGCACGCCGCATACGGCCGTATTTGAAATTAATCGTTCCCCCGACTGAAGAACCGCAAATGTGAAAGACGGGGGCCTGCCCTCGGGTTCGGGAGCGCGAGTCTAAGTAAGAACCGCAGACCTCAAAGGCGGAGGTCTGCGCTACGCTTGCTGTGCATGAAGATGTGCGAAGCACAGTTTTATCTTGCGCCGTGGGCTACGACCTTTCGCCCACCAGGTGACGGGCTACGGTGATGGGCAAGTAGGCTCAAAAAAGTTCTTGACATTGGATTACGATTTGGCTAATATCGACATGAGTCTCGGCACCCTGCCGGCGCTTGGCGCCTCTCGGATTCTCCCACCACGAGAGGACAAAATACCGAGAGGAAAGCTGGTCAGGGCCAACGGAGTCCGGCCCGGCATGCCTGCACAGGCGATCGACTTGGTGTCTTAATCGTGGCTGCTCTACCGCCATGGGCTGGAAGGAAAAAACCACCAAGCCACAAAGTCACAAAGGTGGAAGATTCAAACCTTCGGAAAGTCCGGCGGCTCACCAACATGCTGCTGAAAATTAAACGCTATGAGCGACAGATGGGAGGCTTTGAAAAACTGCGGCTCTCCACTATGTGGTAGAAAAAAGGAGGTTAGTGTTTAGCGTCAAAATGTCTAAATGCCTTATCTCATTCAAACACAGGGAGTTATCTTGAAGGCCGGGAGCCGGGGTGAAAAGGAGGGGCGCGCCTCTCCACTATGTATTAGAAAAAAAGAGGGTTAGCGTTTATCGCCAAAATGTCTAAACGTTTTATCTCATTCAAATAATGGGAGTTAGCTTAACAGTCGGGAACCGGGACAGGGAAAAGGGGCGTGCCTCTCCATTATGTATCAGAAACAAAAGGGGTTAGCAATGAATTGCGAAAACTCGAAAAAATCTATCATTTTGAAAATACAATAGTTAGCTTATCATTGCTGGCCAGGATCACGGGAAAAAATCCCCCCAAAAAAATTGGCGAACGAAGCCGGAATGTTCTTGAAAACACACGAAGGAGAAATATCGGTTTTCTGGCTCTCCATGATGTTGATGAAACCAAAGGAGTTAGACCAATCTCTCCATTATGTTGATGAAAGGAAAGGAGATAGGACACTGAAATTATGAATTCTGAATTATGAATTCTGCAAGCTGCGGACGCAAAATGGGTTCATCGATCCATCGGGTGATCACGGGGTTGGTTTTAGATGGCCCGATGAACCGATGAGCCGATGGCCCGATCATGCGGGCAGCGACGAGTGACAGGAAACAGGCAAAGGAAAGATAGGCAGGGCAAAATCCTTCGCTGCTGCTCAGGATGACAGCACGGCGGGCAGGGCGCGACGGCCCAACCCCCGCGTGACACACTTTCCCCGTATCGGCTATCGGTTGTTTCAGGTGAGCAGATGAATCAAATTGAAGAGTCCGAAGTCCGTGCTCCGAAGTCCGAGGTACAGGAGCGCAAATCCCAAATCGCAGATCGCAAATGATCCAATCACTCAATCACCCGATGGCCAGAGCAGTGACAAGTGACGAGTGGCGAGTGACGAGAAATAGGCGAAGTCTGGAGAGAGGAAAACGGGCAGTGCCGAGGGCCATATCCCCTCGTGACACACTTCCCCGTATCGGCATTCGGTTGTTTCAGGTGAGAAGATGAATCAAATTGGTGAGTTCGAAAATCGCAAATCACAAATCACTCAATCACCCGATGCCCCGATGGCCCGATTCCCTTCACTGCTTCTTCGGCTTCTTGCCGGGTTTGGAAGCGGGCATCGCTGCCTTAATGGGCTTTGGCAGTCGCAGCCGACTTCGCCGCGCCTGTCGCAGCGCTACCCTTTGCGCCGGTCTTAGTGGCGGGTTTTGGGGGCGCTGGGGGCGGCGCGGCGTCCCGAGCGGCTGCGGCGGTTTCCTTGCCCTTGTGCGACTGTGCCGGTGGCGGGATGGCGGCCGATTCCCTGCCCTTCCTGCGAGGATGGGCTGCCGGGGGTTCGGGTGGCGTTTCCTTCCCCTTCTTGGGCGAAGGAGTTGGAGGTGGCGGTGGTGGCTCTTTGATGCCGCCCAGCTCGCGCATCTCCTTCATGAGCTGCGCGTGGGATTTGATTTTTCCGTCCAGTTGCAGGGCCAAGATCTTGGAGAGGATATGGTCGAATTCCGGGCCGGGCTTAACCCCCAAGGCCTGCAATTCCGCGCGTGGCAGGCCGGAGCGAATTTGAGGGAACTTGAACAGGAAACTCTTAATACGGTTCTGTACTTTGGCGCTCTTGGTGTTGGCGAGCAAATGGAACAGCAGCGGTTGGGGCTGCGGCGAAAGCAGGGTGTAAACCTGGCTAGGCAAGTCGGCTTTGGCGCTGCCCAGTACCCGCTCGAGTTTATGGGCGTCGTGTTCGAGGCCGAGCGCCAGCTTGATGGCCTTACTTTCTCGAATGATCTTTTTGGCTAAACGCGCCTTGTGCTCTCCTCCCAGTTTCTCTACCAAGCAGTGGAAATTCAGCAGGAAGGGATCAGCGCCGGGAGCGTTTTGCAGCACGTTACGTATGCGCGCAAAACGGTCGTAGGAGAGCTGCACGGAGGCGAGTTTCTTATCCAGGCCACCGAGGAGTTTCCGGTCAGAAAGCAGTTTGAGAACGCGCCCGGGCTGATCCTCATGCAGAATGGCGGCCAACTCTCGCGCCTGCTGGTCAGGATCCAGGCGTTCCCAGGCACGCTCTTCCCAAGCCGCGTCGAGCCAGCGCTGGGTGCGTTCATCCGGCTTAAAGTCGAACCGTATTCCCAGACGCAGGAAGCGAAAGATCCGCGAGGGATCGTCAAGGAAGCCGCGGGATTGAAGGGCGCGAATTTCGTGCCGCTCGATATCGCCAGCGCCGTTGGTTGGGTCGAGCAGTAAACCGCGGGAGTTGGGGTGGAGCGAGACGGCCATGGCGTTCATAGCGAAATCGCGGCGCTTCAAGTCCTCAAAGACCGAGGCGGGGCGAACCTCCGGCCGCTGCCCGGGACGCGAGTAGAATGCTTCCTGGCACATGGCCAGCTCGGCGCGCACGCCATTGGAAAAAAGCAGCTCGGTGGAGTTAAGGTGTTCGTCAAGATTCTGGTATTCCAGCGTCAGGGGCGGCTCACCAGCCGGCCCCCGCGAGGCGCGGCCGGTCTTCATGGAATCGGCGCTGGGTAGGGCGCGGAGGATCCGTTGCGTTGGCCCCTCCACGATAAAGTCGAGGTCGCGCACGACCTGCTGGCCGTAAGTGAGATCGCGCACCGCGCCACCGACCAGGTAAAGGTTCAGTCCCTGCTCGGCCGCCAGACGGCTGATCAGAACCAGCACCGCATATTGTTCCGGGGAGAGCCGGCTTTCCATCAGGAAGTTGTAATCGCTCATGGCGTTCGGCTTCCAGCGTTCTCCCGGGCCTCAGCTTCAGGCTCGAGGATGATGGGATTGATATACTTGCTTCAAGCGTTCTTTCAGTACGTGCGTGTAAATCTGGGTCGTGGAGATGTCACTGTGGCCCAACATCAGTTGAATCGATCGCAAATCGGCGCCCCGCTCGAGCAGGTGCGTGGCAAACGAATGCCGGATCAAGTGCGGAGTGAGCCCGGTCGCCAGTCCGGCGCGCCGCCCATAAGCCGCCAGGATTTTCCAAAAGCCCACGCGGGAAAGCGCCCCACCCCGCCGGTTCAAGAAAAGCCACGGCGGGTTGCGCTTTCCAGCCAGGACGGCGCGTCCGGCAAGCAGGTATGCATCCACAGCGCGCAACGCGGATTTGCCCACCGGAATCAGGCGCTCCTTGTTGCCCTTTCCCAGGCAGCGAATGATGCCCAACTCCTTGTCGATATCCGCTGCGCCCACATGGACAAGTTCCGAAACCCGCATGCCGGTCGCGTAAAGCAATTCCAGCATGGCCTTGTCGCGAAGCCCGAGGGGGGTGGAAACATCCGGCTGCGCAAGCAGTTGGTCAACCTCTTCTGCCGTGAGATACTTGGGCAGCGACTGGTCGAGCTTGGGCGCTTCGACTTCCGCAGTGGGATCTCCCGTCAGGCGGCCCTCTCGCACCAGAAACCGGAACAGGTTACGCAACGAGACCAGATGCCGGGCCACCGAACGTGCAGCCAGGTCCCGATCATAGAGCTCCTTCAGAAAGGCGCGAATGTCGTCGCGATCAACCGCGCGCGGGGATCTTCCCAGGCGGTGAAGAAAAGCCGAGAATGCCGTGAGGTCGCGGCGATAACTCTCGATACTATTGGCCGCCAACCCTTTTTCAACACGCGCGAAATCCAGAAACAACTGCACTTCCGGGATGAGGCGGGTGTGTGACGAGACAGGGAGAGGGGCAGTCACCTCCTGGAAGGGTCCCGCGGCAGGAGGGGGTCCGTCAGCGGGAGTTGTCCCTACAGGCGCTCGATGGAGGTGGTCGCTACTCGGCATGCTAGCCAGACTGGAACGAATCGTCAATTCAGTGCCACGCAAGAGCGGTTGGACGATAAGAAGCAGTCCTCCCCAGCCGGGCGAGGGGCGTGAAGAGTCTTCCCCCTATTATATTTAAGGGCTGTTTTATCAAGCGATTAGGAGCTTTTTCCAAAGGGTGCGCCCCAACTCGTCGCTGAAATACTTGACAGGCCCGACCCACGCCCTATACTAGCACAAGCTATTTTCAGTGGCCAAGTAGCATTTAACAAAAGATTGCGTTGAGATAAAGAAATATTATTCGTGAAAAACGGCCCCTCCTCAACTCGTAAGCGCGTGGTCATTCGGAAGCTCGACAAAGGGCTCATCAAGGGTTTTATCGACCCCAAGGGCTACCTTGCGAGTGAGATCGATGTGCTGGACCGCGAAGGGCGGCTGGTCCACATCCCCATGTCCGAGATCAAGGGCGTGTTCTTCGTCCGGGACTTTGAGGGCAACCCGGACCGTGTCGAGCGGAAAGTCTTCCGCAGTCGCCCTAGGCTGGCGGGCCTCTGGGTGCGGATGACTTTCAAGGACAGCGAAGTTCTGGAGGCACTCCTTCCCAACAATCTCCTGGAAGTTGATCCGCTGGGATACCTGGTAACTCCCCCGGACGTCTACTCGAACAACCTCCGGATCTTCATTCCCCGCACTGCGCTAA
Organism: Terriglobia bacterium; assembly: GCA_050018435.1. Classification (GTDB taxonomy): domain Bacteria; phylum Acidobacteriota; class Terriglobia; order UBA7540; family UBA7540; genus Bog-366. The sequence continues at coordinate 4,593 of JBEKAD010000070.1, read as the reverse complement.
CCGAAATGGAAGTTTTAGGCGTGATATCGGATGGAGTGGTCAGGCGGATGTCCCAGCGCGCTGCCCAAGCGCGGGCCACCGCCACGGGCGAGCAACAGTTTGGTCTTTTTGCAGCAACAAATCCCCCGGAAAAGAAATAACGGTCCGGAGGTGAACTGGCAAGAGGAATGGGGTGGCTGCTCCCCCGTCGCCTCGGCAGACGGCGCGAGGGTTCATTCTCGGCAGCGTCTCAACGTGGTGGAGTTGTGACTTCCACGGAGGGCAATTCCAGCCGCTGATGGATTGCGTAAAGGACAAGTTCCAACCGGTCGGAAACTCCAACCTTATCGTAGATGGTGCGGAGATGGTTCTTTACGGTTTGCTCGGAGATGGAGAGGTGCGTGCTGATTTCCCGGTTGCGCCAGCCCTGCATCAAGTAGCTGATGATGGTCTTCTCCCGGTGAGTCAGGGTATCGACAGGGCGGATGGAGCTGGCGGGGCGCGCCTCGAGAAGTTTAGCCATGGTGGAAACGTGCCTCTTGGGGATCCACGTTTCCCCTTCGGTAACGCGCCGGGCGCACTTGACGAAGAGTTGCGGATCAACCGTCTTGAGAATCACCCCGGCTGCGCCACCGCGAACATGGCCCATCGATGCTTCGTCGGATGAGGAGGAAGCGGTGGCAACGACCTTAGATTGAGGAGCCACCGCGAGCACTGCGGAAATCAGGTTACCGCCACTCTCGGCGAGGATTTCTTCCTGGATGAAAACCAAATCAGGCCGAAAGGTTTCCGCCCTCGCCAAAACCTCGGCTCTATTCTCAGCTTCGGCCACGACACGGAGATCATCCTCCACGGCGAAGAGTTTCTTGAGGCCAAGCCTGAAAATGCCCTCCCGGTCGCCCACGAGAACGCGTATTTTTCCCTTTGAAAGCCGGGATGTTCCCATTTGTCGATCCCGCATCAATCGCTCTGGGCGAGCCCCTGCCGGGGCCCTCACCCGCGAATGATTACTGCCATCATAGTCTATACGGAATGTCTCTTGCGAGAAATATCGGGGCGGCCGGGAATGCTAATCATCGCTCTCGGGGGGACGCTTGCCCCCAGACCCAGTCCGGGGCACGGGACGCAATTCGTACTCATCGATCACTGCACCCAGCCCCTGATTCTTCCCGTGCTGGTTCCATCGCACGACTCGTCCCTGACACAAAAGTTCTAATGGAACTTGGGTTACCTCGGGGGGAAGCATCACCTTGATCATGATGGATGTTGCCCGGTGCAGGCGGGTAGGAATTTCGATGAATAATCCGCTCCCGCTGATGTTGCCGGTTTTGCCCATAGCTTGCTTCAGGCTCCCGGCGCGACTCTTCCACCGGATTTCAACCGGAAGTTCCATCGGAATTCTCTGGCTTGTGCGACGCTGATTCATGCTCATCATAACTCCCCAGAACGGGTCTACTCGAGAAGCTTACTCTTTTTCCAGCCGCCTCGCAAGTGGTGGCGAGGGTAACTCATTGACTTTCTGCTTGCGCGGGCGAGGAAGCTGCATACCGGGGTAGCGGGAATGGCGCTCCCTCGATGGTTCACCCCGGTATGCGCTCTGACTGCCACTACCAAAGAGCCCATCCCCAATACGCCTTGGAGAGGACTTATTCCGGGAAGCCGGAAGCCTTGCCCATGCCGCACGCACGGCCGATCCAGCTCCCTTTGCCTCACCCACCACTTTGGAGGTAAGGCACTGTTGAGGCGAATCTACTCGACTTGCCCACCTCAACCAAGATCACGACTGTACCAGTACTTTCGTACCAAAATCAGAAGTCAGGAGTCAGAGGCCAGAATTCAGGATTCGGGAATTAGGCTCGAGTTGAATTCTGACTCCTGCTCTGCTGACTCCCGGCTTCTGTGGTACGCTTGCCCATGTACGTGACGGCAAGTGTGGACCCCGCTCCTGTACGCAAGGTTTCCGAGACGGAGCCACTCATCACAGGGAGATCATCATGAAACTCGGCGAACTTGCAGCCCGAATTGGATGCAGGTTGGAAGGGCCGGAGGATTTGGAAATCACCGGGGTGGCGGGAATGGATGAAGCAAATGCCGGCGAAATCACATTTCTTTCCAACCCCAAATACCTGCCAAAGCTGCGCACCACGCGCGCTGGAGCGATTATCGCCGGCCCGGACGTGGACACGCTGGGCAAACCGGTGCTGCGTTCCGACGATCCCTACATGTCATTTGCTCGGGCGCTCGAGGTTTTCTATCCACCCCAGAGGCCACCCGCGGGAATTCATCCCACCGCCGTCGTCGCCCCCGACGCGAAGCTGGGGCGCAATCCTTCCATCGGCCCCTATGTGGTCATCGAAGCCGGCGCCGAGATGGGTGACGATTGCGTGCTCAAGAGCTTCGTCATGATTTACCCGGGAGTGAAAATCGGCGATCGTTTCTTCGCTCACTCGCACGCCGTGGTGAGAGAGAACGTCCGCATCGGCAACGACGTGATCCTTCAGAACGGCGTGGTGATTGGCGGCGACGGCTTCGGTTTCGCGCCGCTTCCGGACGGAACGTTTTACAAGATCGTGCAAGCCGGCATCGTCGTCATCGAAGACGGTGTGGAAGTCCAGTCCAACAGTTGCATTGACCGCGCCGCCGTGGGTGAGACGCGCCTGCGCCGCGGCGTCAAGGTTGACAATCTTGTACAAGTTGCGCATGGCTGTGATATCGGCGAAAATTCCCTGCTCTGTAGCCAGGTGGGAATCGCCGGCAGCACCACGCTGGGGCGCAACGTGATCCTGACCGGACAGGTCGGCGTGGCTGGGCACTTGACCATCGGCGACCACGTCATTGCGACTCCCCAAACCGGCGTGCCGAACGACGTCCCCCCTCACACGACCATTTCCGGTTCCCCCGCCGTCAACCACGAGGTGTGGCTGAAAGCTTCGGCTGTCTATCGGCGCTTGCCGGAAATGTTCGCTGCCTACCGCAAGATCAAGGAACTGCTCGCCAAGCCGGAAGCAAGGCCCTGACAGGCAGTTTTTGCTCTATTTCGGTATGGCCGTTATCGTGAGGACGTGGTTTTTCATCACCGCCCGCGCCGCGCGCATCTGCACTTCCACCGAATCGGCAATCACACGCAGATCTCTGTAAGTTTCGACGTTCTCGCTGACGGTCACGGGCGCGCCTGATGCGGTAATGGTTAGCTTCGCGGCGGGCGGGAGCCGAGTCACCAGCGTGCTACGCACCTTGTCCACCAGTACGTTCCGCTCAACCTTCGCATCGTAATCGGGCTCGGCTTTCAATTCCAGGTAATGGGGATAGATCTCCCGTCCTTCGCCCACGTTGATGATTCCTCTGGGATCGAAGTACACGCGTTGGTTATCCCCCGTAAAGACGGGCGCCATTTCGATGCGAATCACCGTGCCGTCTCCATGTTCCAGGTCGGCAATCATCTGCTCATGCTGGGACTTGCGCTGTTGCTGTGCCTGCTTTTCGTCAGCGAGCAGGGACGGCCAGTCATAGCGCTGCTTCACTGTTTCCACCCGCCTCGACGCCTCGAGGTAACTCAGAGCGAGCGAGTTGCGCAACACATCCCACATCGTGACCGAGGAGCTCTTCTCGAGTTGACGCAGCCACCCGGGTGCTACGGCGTCCAACAAGTACCCGATTGCCGGCCCGCTGTGATAGGCCCACTCGCGTGTAAGTCCCAGCCGGACTTTCTCGCGGTCCTGGAGAAACCCCGCAGATTCAGCATTCGTGCTCCGTTCGGCGGTGGTCAGATTGCCGAGCCTCGCGGCCGCAGCAAGCACGGGATCAAGCTTGATGCCGGAAGCGAGCCACCTCCGCAGCGCCGACTTGCCGATGTACTCGGCCAAGCCCTCATTGAGCTCATTGTCTTGCTCAAAAGTGACCAATTCGGGAGTGAGCCGTGCATAGCGTAACCGGCGAATGGCGGCGAACTCCCGGGCGATCTGCATCAGCGTCGCGCTTGATTCGCGCTGCTGATACGCCTCAATCAGCAGCTTGGCTTCCAGTCGAGCCAGCGCACTGTTCTCCGCATCGTATATCGGATAAAAGACGCCGAAGCGGGCATGCGCCCCGAACTGGGAAGAGGCGGGAACATGGTCATACGCGAAGGTGTGTCCAGCCTCATGGAACATCAGTCGCAACTCCAAGGCTCCGTCCTCTTCGCTATCGCCCACCGCGTCGAGCATGTAGGTGGTGATTCGCTGCCCATTCCACATCCAACTGGTGTTGGCATAGGCGAAATCTTCACCTAGCGGGCCGTAAGCCACCGGCTCGGGTGTCCAGCTTTGTTCGACCGCGATGAAACCAGCAGGAAACTGCTTGGAACCCACTGCGAGTCCTGCGTGACGCTTCCCGTCATTGATTATGGTGGCTGAATGAAGCGACGGGAAGTAATCGCGAGGGGAATCAGCGGCCACTTGCTGGGCGACAACCTGGAAGACCAAGGTCCGCGCGAGCGCGACCTGCTCTTGGGGCGTCAGGCGGTGCAGTTCGGCGGGTGCTCGCGCCAGCCCCAGTTCTGCACTGCACATGAAGATGCATGGGATGAAAACGGCCTTTGAGACTCTCACCAGTGAGGGTCGAAGTTTTATCTCGCCT
>JBEKAD010000069.1:0-12753 GCA_050018435.1 Terriglobia bacterium | reverse complement strand
GCTTCTCGCACCCAAACTTGCAGGTCTACGGTGGACAGCCAAGGTTCGATCTGGGCAGGAAGACGCATGGGAACCCCCTGCCCCTATTCTCTAATACTCTACGTTTGATGTCAAATCAGTATAAGAGGCAAAAAGGGTCCCCACAAAAGTCCCCACAGGCACGGACCACGGCGTGAGAGGGTCTGCTAAATGCTTGAAAAGATGGTAGGCCTGGAGGGATTCGAACCCCCGACCCACGGTTTAGGAAACCGTTGCTCTATCCTTCTGAGCTACAGGCCCATGGCTCCAAACAGATGGGCTCTTATAGAGTAGCACATGCACACCGCCTTTCTAGCTCCGAATTTCGTTCCCGGGTTCTTGCGCTTTGGAATCGCTTGCCTCGACTTCCCTGAACAGGCTTGTCCAAATTACGGCCGGTCCGATGGGCAGTGTCCTGCGGCCGAGCCGGGTTGAGAGCTCGAATGCTTCGCTCATTTGGACCGCTCTGACCTCCTCACACCTCTCACACGCGAAGGATCGTCCCGTGGAGTTTAGACTTTTGGGACTTGAAGCAGTCCCCCGTCTAACCTCATAATTCAAATGGCGACGCGGGCTCGGGCGCATTCACAAACGGCTGTTCACACATCCGGGAGCGCTGCGGGAGAATCCCGCTACACTGAATCATGTATCATGCGCCCCAAAAGACGGATTCCCCAGCCGCCGCAGGGACGGCCCCGGCCGCCGGGAGCAGGGGCGAGTGCCGGTCCAACTTATTGAGGCTAAGTATTTCGCTTTGGTGCTGCACAGCATCGGCTTGCCATCGGGCTTACGCGGATTAGTCCCCAAAAGGGCGAACGGCACTAGATCCTGCCACGGCGCCGCGCCTGGAACGAACTTGAGTTTCTGACCGATGAAGAAACGCAACAAAAACATGGTCAAAGCCCTCACGGCCTTTCACGTCATGGCCAAGCCGGTGGGCCCGATTTGTAACCTGGACTGCCGCTACTGCTTTTATCTCGAAAAGGAAAACCTTTACGGCAAGAAGCAGGATTGGGCCATGCCCGACGCGGTTCTGGAGTCGTACATCTCGCAGTTTATTGCCGCGCAGGATACACCGGCAATTTCCTTTGCCTGGCAGGGCGGCGAGCCCACCTTGCTGGGCGTGAACTTCTTTCGCAAGGTCATCGCCATTCAGAACAAGTATGCCAACGGAAAGAAGATCGAAAACGCTTTTCAAACCAACGGCGTCCTGCTTGACGATCGCTGGGGCGAGTTTCTGGCCGAGAACCATTTCCTGATCGGGATTTCGATGGACGGCCCTGCCGAGCTCCATGACTTCTATCGCGTGGATAAAGGCGGCGCGCCGACGTTCGACCGCGTCATGCGCGGCCTGCGCTTCCTGAAAAAGCATCAGGTCGAGTTCAACGCCCTCACGGTGGTGAACCGCCAGAATTCCCAGCACCCGTTGCGCGTGTATCGATTCCTGAAAGGCATCGGGTGCCAATTCATGCAGTTCATCCCCATTGTGGAGCGGGTGGCCAAGGCTGCGAACCCCGATGGCTTGGTCCTGATTTCACCCCGCGACCCGCACGCCGCCGAGGTCTCCGAGTGGTCCGTGGAGCCGCGGCAGTACGGGGTCTTCCTGTGCGCGATTTTCGACGAATGGGTGCGGAAGGACGTGGGAAATTATTATGTCCAATTGTTTGACGTCGCGTTGGAGGGCTGGCTGGGCTTGGAGCCGAGCTTGTGTGTTTTCCGGCCAACCTGCGGCGCCGCCATGGTGCTTGAGCACAATGGCGACCTCTACTCCTGCGATCACTACGTTTACCCTGAGAACAAGTTGGGCAACATCCTGGAGCAGCTGCTCGAAGGGCTGGTGAATTCCGCCCCGCAACGCAGCTTTGGCCTCGACAAACGCGACTCACTGCCGCGCTATTGCCGTGAATGCGACGTTCGCTTTGCCTGCAACGGCGAGTGCCCCAAGCATCGCTTTATCATGACCCCCGACGGCGAGCCCGGATTGAATTACCTCTGCGCGGGCTACAAGCTCTTCTTCAAACACGTCGACCCCTACATGAAATTTATGGCCAACGAACTCCGCCACCAACGTCCTCCCGCCAACGTTATGTCGTGGATTCGCCAACAAGAGCATTCTGCCGCCCTCGCTTCCGGATAGTCATCCTAAGCATGGGTAGTCGGAAGCGCCCTCACGATGCATTCCCCAGGCTGATCACGCCGATGGCGAGGAAGAGGATGGCGATCCCCGCCAGGCAATAGCCCAGGGCAGTGCGGCTGGCGCCTTTCCATTCACCGCCGAAAAATCCCCAGAGGATGCCGGCGATGATATCAATGGACATGAACTCGGGCCAGCCGACGATTTTGCCCAGCGTGCCCAGCGCGTCGGTGCCCATGCCGTAAACCACCAGGCCGCTATACCAGAGCAATCCCATCAAGGCCGCGCCCATGGCATAGCCGGCCCCCCCGGATTTTTCCAGGAAGACACCCCAGGTGTGGTTCTTGTTCAACAGGTAGACGCAGTAAGCCGCGTTGGGCAGGAAGCCGCAACTCACCGCGAGCGCCCAGATGCCGTTGCCCGACATAGCCGTTGAAGCTCCGGCCTGGTGCGAGAGATCTTGCAGTTTGTCGCCGAAAACAAAAGCGAAGGTGAGCATCGAGGAAAAGACGCCGGAAAGAATGCAGATGACGAGCCCGACGCCGAAGCCTGAGCGCTCCGAAGTCGCCGCGCCGGCAGCCTGCTCGCGTTCGCGGCGCTTCCCCGCCACTGCCAGAAAGACGAGCCCGAGGGTCATGACCAGCGTCCCCGCGATCAGGGCCAAGCCTTGCCGGCTGCCCAGTTGGTCCGGGTGGAGGATCGCCAGTGGCACGAGCGATCCGAACGAGGAGGTGATGCCGAGAATTACCGCGAAACCCAGCGCCAGCCCCACGCGCGCGATTCCCTGGCCGAATAAAACGGCGCCAATGCCCCAAGCGAATCCAAAGAGGGCAACCTTGGTCAGCACCGCGCCGGAAGCTTGCTGAAGCACGCCGCCAAGATGAGGAACCGTGGCCAGCGCGACGATCCAGGGAAGAATCAGCAATCCCGTGAAAGCATAGACCAGCCAGGTGTTCTCCCAACGCCAGGCGGAGAGCCGCTTCATGGGGGCCGCGAAGCTGCCGTTAAGCATGCCTCCCACAAAAACCAGCATGAGCCCCCAGCCAATTTGATGACCCATAATTCCTCCCCTGGAATTCCGGTGCGTGCAGTTCGCGAGGCACCGCGGGGAACAGCTTACGGTCTCCCTAGCAGCCGGCGGCGCCCCCCGCGGAAGGATCTCTCCCTCAGTGCGGGCTGCGAATCAGGATGATAGCCTGCGCGCTGGCACGGTCAGGACGCTGATTCGAAGGATTTGACGGCGTCTTGGACGCTATCGTAGACGTCAAATACCGTAACCAGTTTGGTAATATGAAGCTGCTCTCGAAAGCGTTTGGTAAGGTTGGCCAGCTTCAGGTTGGCGCCCTGGTTCCGCGCCGAGGTGAATCCCGCCACCAGCGTGCCCAGGCCGGCGCTATCAATGTAGGTTACTTCGGCAAGGTCGAGAACCAAGCGCGTTTTGCCCTGGCTCAGGATGTCCTTGAGCTTGGTGCGGAGTTGGCTGCTCTCCTCACCCAGTGTTACCCGGCCGATCAGTTGCAGGACCAAGACCCCGCTCACTTCCTTCTCAACGGTGTTCAATGCCATACTCTGCCTCCTGTCAATGCGTTCCGCGCGGTTGCTGTCTTCCCGCATCGGTTCCCACGGCCTTCCTCGAATCACCCAACCTAGCAAATTCCCGTGGAAGGCGCCGGGAGCTGCAAGACCTTACTCCCCATGATCTACCGCGGATTGGGGGTTCGTCACCCCCCGACGCGGGAAGGCGCATTCTACAAGGCTCTTGCGGCAATGTAAATGACGAGATGCATCGCTTGTCTAACCCCCGGGGGAAATGTCTCGATGAAGAAGGCCGCGGTGACTTCGCATTGCTAATTCGCGGCGGAGGAACTCTTCCAGTTAAGAGACACGTGCTCGCTGTCAACTTCCACGGCGAGCGTAGGAACAAAGCCCCCCGGCGGCGGCATCTTGATTTTATTGCTTAGGTCCGTCGCCCCATCCTTGGCTACGACGTGGAGGGAAACCTCCGACGCGCCGGCTGGCACCGTGATGGTATGTGTGAAAGTCCCTTGATAGGACCCTTTGATCCCCAGGAATCCCCCCTTTTTCTTCTTCTTCCCCTTGAAAGTGTCTCCAAAAAGGGTTTGCCCGCCGCTGGAAAAGGTAAACGACGCCTCCTTGAAGCCGTAATTGCAGAGGACCTGGACGATCCGCGGAATATTGGCGGGTTTGGCGGCCTCGGCCTTGGCAATGGCTTCGGGACTGGGTATGGGAGGCGAAGGCTTGGGCGGCGGCGTTACTACGACGGGCCCAGGTTGGGCCGGAGGTGGCGCCGACGTGTGCGCAGACGGGTGCGGCACGATCACCTGCTTCGGCCTGTGGACGGCGGTTTTCTTGACAACCTCCAGAGCCGCACTCACCGGTGGCGTCGGCTGCTCTGCCGCTGCGGCAGGGAGTGGAGTTAGAGTTGGAGTCGCAACGGGAGTTGGAACCGGAGCCGGCGGCGCCGGCTGCGTTTGCACTACGACCTGCGGGGGCGGCGATGGCGCAGTTCTTGTCTGGTGAAACTTCCAGTAACCCCACATTGCTGCGGCCAACAGGATAACTGCCACCCCCCCAAACATGGCAGGGATGAGGTTCGACTTGGGCGCGGGCAACACGGCGCCGGGTGTTACCGCCGGCTCAACCGCGGGCGCGCCGACGGATTGAGGGGGCGGTGCGGTTGTAACCGGTTGTGGTCCGGTCGCCTGAGACGCCGCGGAAAGGTCCGGTACCCGCATCGGAAGCGTTCTTTCCATTAGGAGGGAATCAGGCGGAGCCGGAGGCACTGGTACCCCGCGTGGCGATGGTGGCGCCTGCGACGATACGGCGGAAAGGTCCGGCACCTGCATGGGAAGCGTTCTTTCCATCAGGAGGGAATCAGGCGGAGCCGGAGGCACCGGTGCCGCGCGTGGCGATGACGGCGCCTGCGACGATACGGCGGAGAGGTCCGGTACCTGCATGGGAAGCGTTCTTTCCATCAGGAGGGAATCAGGCGGAGCCGGAGGCACTGGTACTCCGCGCGACGATGGTGGCGCCTGCGACGATACGGCGGAAAGGTCCGGCACCTGCATGGGAAGCGTTCGCTCCATCAGCGTCGACTCATCGGAGACGGAAGGCATAGGCGCCGCTTGCCGTGATGGCGGCACCGAGGGCGTCACCGCCGAAAGGTCCGGCACCCTCATCGGCAGGGTTTGTTCCATGAGAGGTAGGGCATCCCGGTCCGGCGTCGGCGTGACAGGTGGCCGGATGCCGGGCTTGGGAGGTCGCACCGGCACGGGCCTGGGAGGTTGCGCGGGAGGCGCGGAAACCACCCGCGGCGACGGAGGTTGCGACGCCTCTTTCATAAGGCCTGGAATCTGCATGACAAGCGTCTGGGCAAATGGGGGAGGCGTAATTGGGCCTCCTGCTTTCACCGGGGTGACCGGGGGCGGCGGCGCAGGTTTAGGCGGCGGCGCAGCCCCGTGCTCCGGTGGCGGCGATGGCGGTGTGGGTGGCGCCGGCCGTGGCGACGGTGGCTGGGACGTTGCTTTCATTAGGCCCGGAATCGACATGGCCACCGTCCGGTCCGTTGCGGGAGGCGTAACTGAGCCGCCTACTTCGACTAGGGTGACCGGGGGCGGCGCAGGTTTAGGCGGCGGCGCAGGCCCGTGCTCCGGTGGCGGCGATGGCGGTGTGGGTGGCGGCGGCCGTGGCAACGGTTGCCGGGACGCTGCTTTCATTAGGCCCGGAATCGACATGGCCACCGTCCGGTCCAATGGGGGAGGCGTAACTGGGCCTCCTGCTTCCGCCGGGGTGACCGGGGGCGGCGGCGCAGGTTTAGGCGGCGGCGCAGGTTTAGGCGGCGGCGCAGCCCCGTGCTCCGGTGGCGGCGATGATGGTGCGGGTGGCGCCGGCCGTGGCGACGGTTGCCGGGACACCGCTTTCATTAGGCCCGGGATCGGCATGGCCACCGTCCGGTCCAGCGACGGAGCTGCTGCCGGGGCTGGTGGGGCGGCGGCAGGCGCTGGAGCCACCGCCTGCGAGCGGGGCGGACGGTCGTGCTGAAGGTCGTCCAGGTCACCCAGCAATTCGTGCGCTGAGGAATACCGCAGGTTGCGGTCCTTCGCCAAGCACTTCTTAACCAGATAATCGTGCGCAGGCGTCAACTGAGGATTGAGACTGCTCGGCACCGGCGGTTCTTCGTATACAATCTTGAACATCACGGCGGCGGTATTCCCGGCGAAGGGTTTCTTCCCCGTGAGCATCGTGAAGAATATAATGCCCAACGAGAAGATGTCAGCGCGGGCGTCAACTTCACCTCCCCTCACCTGTTCTGGTGACATATAGGAAGGCGTTCCCATGATACCCACGGTGCGCGCCACGCCTTCGCGCGCCAGAACTTTGGCGATCCCAAAATCCGTGATCTTGGCGCGCTCATCCTCGGTCACCAGGATGTTCGCCGGCTTCAAGTCGCGGTGGATGACCTGATTCCGATGCGCATAATCAAGCCCCTCCGCAACCTGCCGCACTATAGAAAGGATTTGTTCGGTCGTCAGGGGGCGGCCCGAGTCGAGAATTTTCTCCAGGGTCACACCCGGGACCATTTCCATTACGATGCAACTGGTCTGGGTTTCCTTGTCATCGAAGGCGTCGTGAATGGTGACGATCGAGGGGTGCGCCAATCGGCCGGCCGCCCGGACTTCGCGCATGAACATTCGCTGCGGGCTGTTGCTTCCTTCCTCAGGAGAAGAGCTGAGGGAGATAACCTTCAGGGCAACCTCGCGGCCGATGGTGGGGTCTGAGGCCTTGTAGACGATCCCCACGGCGCCCCGGCCCAGCTCGCAAATGATGTCGTACCGTCCTACCTTCTTCATGGTTCTTCTTCAAGGCGGCGTGGCGACCTTATCGCGGACACGCCAGTTCGTTCCTATGGAACCGCTTCGCCACTTTGCACGACCAAGAATGGCCCGACGTTGCCCCCGCGCAGCCCCCGCGGTCCGGCCTGGAATCTGATTCTTCAGCAACGCCAAGATACCATAATTTAAGTCGCGCGTGTAGCGGAGACCTGCCGCGGGGGAGTCCTAATCTAATAGGCTGCGCTCGATGGGGTTCGGAACTTTAGTCCCATTACTGTTCACTTATGCGTTTTCAAGGCGACGGCTCCCTGTTCGACCCTGGAACCCCCTCACCCCCCGGTGAGTAGTAAGGGGACACTGAAACACTGATGGTGTTTCCGGTAAGGTCGTCCCTAAACTTGAACGGCCTTATAATCGCAAATGCCGTGTATTTAACGTGGGGTTGTCCCCTGGGTTGAGACAAACAGTTAAGACAGTGTTCGCCATTGGCTGGAATCGTATTGTACAGTGAAGGCGTTTTCTTGCAAAATGGGCACCGGCTGGTGAAGCGGAGGCAGGCTCTGCAGGAGTCCAACCTGCCAAGGAATAGCCAGCGGGAAACTCCTCCTCTCGATGAGCGAGGGCGCGGTCCGGAGGGATCGCGTCCTCATCGAGGAGATAGATTTCCCCCTGCTTGAGAAAACTCATAAGGGAAGCTGCCGGGCAGCGGCCTCCTTTTTGGCTTGAGCGCGCAGGTCGCGCTCGAACTCTGCGGGCGGCAAGTAGCCGAGCGCGGAGGGTAAGCGTTTTGGGTTGTAGACTTTTTCCAGGAACACGCGGATGCTCCTGCGGGCCTCGGCGAGATGGCGATATTCGCGGCGGTAGACCTCTTCGTACTTCAGGGGCTTGATAAAGGACTCGGACGCCATTGGTTTGTTTTCAAGGAGATACTACAGATGCTTCGCTGCGCTCAGAGTTTGTGACTTTTTTGATTTGTAGGCCATTTTCGGGTGCTTAAAGTCTTTTGTTTTCAATCCCGACTTATGCGCGAATTTAGAAAGGTCACAAACTCTCAGCTCCTGAGCATAGCGAAGGAAGGACCCCTGTATTTGCTTGAAAATTCAAATACAGGGGTCCTTTGCGAAGTTTACCCTGAGCGACAGAGCGAGATTCTTTACTGCGTTCAGGATGACAGCGATGTGGGGCAATGTCGGAAGGCGCAAAGACGGGCACAGCCGAGGGCCAATCCCAGCGCGTGACACACTCTCCTGCTTCGGCTATCGGCAGAGTCAGGTGAGAAGATGAATCCATTTGCTGACTTCGAAAATCGCAAATCACAAATCGCAAATCACTCAATGACCCGATGGCCCGATGAACCGAACCCCGTCCCGCAAATCAGGACACTATGCGTCCCAAGGCCGGCTTGACAGATGTAGAGTTTTCCGCGACGATTCCGTTTCTACCCGCGGGCAAACTTTCCAGGAGGTTGATCATGAGGCTGCGCAAATGGAGCGCGAACCTTGTTCTTGTGGCACTGGGAGCGGCACTTGTGTTTCCGAGTTTTTCCAGCTACGCGGCGACACTCAAACCGCTGGTGGCGGGGCGCCGCGGCGTGGTGGCTGCCGGCCATCCCTTGGTGGCAGAGGCGGGGCTGCGCATCCTGGAAAAAGGCGGCAACGCGGTTGACGCCGGTGTGGCTTCGGTTTTCGCCGCGTCGGTGGTGGAGATGATGAGCTTCGGCGCGGGAGGCGAGTGCCCGATCTTAATCAAGCTGAAGAACGGCCCGGTGGTGGCCATCAACGGCGACGGGATTGCTCCGGAACTAGCGACGGTGGAATTCTACGAACACCTGCGGCGCGACGATCCACGCTTGGTGCAACAGGGCACCTATGCCGGATCCCAGGGCGGCATCATCCCTTCCTTCGGTCCGCTGAGCGCGATTGTGCCGGGCGCCATGGACGCACTTCTGCTGGCCTTGGAGAAGTACGGAACGAAAAGCCTGGCGGAGGTCATCCAGCCGGCCATTGAACTCGCCGAGGGTTTTCCCCTCAATGCCAGCCTGGAGCGTGCGCTTGCGCACGGCGGGCTCCTCGCCGAAAAATGGCCGGCCACATCGAAGGTTTATATGCCCGGGGGACGCCTGCCGAAAGAAGGTGAAATCTTCGTCCAGGCTGACTTGGCACGCACGTTTCAAACCCTCGCCACGGTGGAAAAGCAAAACGCCGGAGGGGGGCGAACCGGCGCCATCGAAGCGGTGCGCAATTACTTTTACCGCGGACCCATTGCCAAGCGCATCAGCGATTTCTGCAAAGAAGCGGGTTGCCTTCTACGGGAGGAGGATTTCGCCACCTTCCATGCGCGCGTAGAAGAACCTCTGAAGGTGACTTATCGCGGCGTGGAGGTTTACAAATGCGGTTTCTGGACGCAGGGCCCGGTTTTCCTGGAGAACCTCAACCTGCTCGAGGGGTTTGACCTGAAAGCCATGAAGCAAAATTCGGCTGACTACGTCCACACGCTGGTGGAAGCGGAAAAGCTGGGGTATGCCGACCGCGATGCTTATTACGGCGACCCCGATTTCACTCCCATGCCCGCCGCTCTCCTTTCCAAGGAGTACGCGAACCTCCGGCGGCGGCTGATCGACCCGCATCAGGCTTCCGCGGAGCACATCCCCGGCGACCCCGTCCACATGGCGGCGCGGGTGCCGGAGGACTTTGCGCGGGCGCGATTCCAGCACCGCAACGGTGAGCACCAGGACACCACTTGCGTCAATGTGATCGATCACGACGGAAACCTTTTTTCTGCCACACCCAGCGCCGCGTGGATTCCTGCCGTCATCGCGGGCGATACGGGAATCCCTCTCTCCGAGCGGGCGCAGGCATTTGTCCTGACGCCGGGGCATCCCAATCAAATTGCCCCGCACAAGCGGCCGCGCATCACCCTGACGCCCTCGTTAGCGCTGCGCGACGGCCAGCCCTGGCTGGTCTTTTCCACTCCGGGGGGCGACAGCCAGGACCAGACCCTGTTGCAGATATTCCTGAACGTGGTTGAGTTTGGAATGAATCCGCAAGAGGCGGTGGAAGCGCCGCGGTTCAACTCCGAAGCGATGTACAGCACCTTTGACGCTCATGGCGACCAGCCACTTACGCTGGACATCGAAAAACGCTTCGAACAACCGGTGCTCGACGAACTTCGCGCGCGCGGCCACAAGCTGTTGGTGGGAGGAGATTGGAGCAATCCCACCGCGCCCACCCTGGTGGAATACAATTCCACGACGCGCGTCATCTCGGCGGGCGCCGATGTGCGCGGTTTCCGCTATGCGCTGGCGTGGTGAGAAAAACAGTGAACAGTGGACAGCGAATAGTGAACAGTGGACAGCGAATAGTGAACAGTGGACAGCGAATAGTGAACAGCTTTCGTACCTTAGTTTCCAGCAACATCAAATGATCCCTAAAAGCCGACCACCATTAACTATTCACTGTCCACTGTTCACTATCCACGGCTTCTTTCGTAACACCCCAGCACGCGCAGGAAGTTGGTCACTTCGCTCAAGTGCGCCAGGGCCTTTTTGCAATGTTCCTCCTTCACGCTCCCGATAAAATCGAGATAGAAGAAGTATTCCCAGGGGCGACCGCGCAAGGGCCGCGATTCCATTTTGGTCAAATCAATATCGCGCAGGGCGAAAACGCTCAGGCACTTGTAGAGGGCTCCCGGCAGGTTGCGTGTGGAAAACACGATAGAGACTTTGTTGGCCTTGCGGGAGACGCGTGCGCTCTTGGAGAGCAGAAGGAAGCGCGTGTAGTTTTCGCGGTGATCCTCCAGATGGGTTGCCAGGATGCGCGCGTGGTAGACCTCCGCAGCGATGTGGCTGGCGATGGCCGCCGCACCGGGCGGGTGGCGCTCCGCCAGCATTTTGACGGACCCCGCCGTGTCGTAAAAAGTCATCCGTTCCACCTGCGGGTTCTTGGCGAAGAAGCGGCCGCACTGGGCCAGCGCCACGGGATGGGAATAGACCTGGCGCACCTCCTTGCGCGTCGTGCCCGGAAGGGCGATGAGATTGTGGACAATGCGCAAGCTCACCTCGCCCACAATGTGCAGGTTGTTGGCAAGCAACAGGTCGAAGTTTTCATAGACGGATCCGGCCAGGGTGTTCTCAATCGGAACCAGGCAGAAATTCGCGCGCCCGCGGGTGACGCTTTCAAAGGTCATAGTGAAAGTCTCGCAAGGCAGCACGCGGATCCCCCGGCCCAGGAGCTTATACGCGGCTTCCTCGCTAAACGAGCCTCGTTCACCTTGGAAAGCGATCAAAGATGTGGCCATGAATTCGCTTTTCTCCCCTTATGAAGATGAAGGGAGGATGCTACCACGCGTGAGCAGGGCCGACAACCGCGCAGTAGGCAGTAGGCGGAAGGCAGTAGGCAGTGGGCAGGTAGGCAGGTGCAAAAGTCACGTCAAAACGCAAAGGGCAAAGGTACGAGGGTAGCGTAACTTCTTTTGTGTAGATTTGGTTTTTAAAGAGAAAGAGGGTGTACTGTTTCGGGAGCGGCAAAACTCTACGAAGGAGGTACACCCTCATGCGAGAACTGAAAGTCCTCGACCAGGGGCATCTTAAGCTTTCTTGGGAAGAGAGGAAAGAGTTCTTTGAAGAAGAGCTGGGAGAGCAAGTGCGGAGCGAGGTGAAGCGGTTGTTGGAAGAGGGGTTAGAGGCGGAACGCACCGATTGGTTGGGGGTAGGACGCTACGTGCGGGACGAGGGGGAGCGGCGGGATTATCGCAATGGGTATTACCGGCGGGACTTGGGGACGCACTTAGGGCTGCTGCGCCGACTGCGGGTGCCGCGCACCCGGCGGGGCTGCCGCAGCCAACTGTTGCGGCGCTATCAGCGGCGGCAGGAGTCGGTGAACGAGCTGGTGCGCGCGGCCTTCCTGCGCGGGGTATCGACCCGGCAAGTGGGCGAAGTCCTGGAACCGGTGTTGGGGGAAAGCTACTCGCCGCAGACGGTGTCGCGGATCGCGCGCGGACTGGACGGGGCGGTGCGGGCTTTTCATCAGCGCCGACTGCGGGATGAGTACGTATACATCTTTCTGGATGGAGTGGTGTTGAAGGTGCGCGACAGCGGGGGAAAGGTGCGGCGGCGCTGGGTGTTGGTAGCCTACGGCATTACCGCCGCCGGCCGGCGCGAGGTGATCGCCTACCCGTTGGCGCGGGGCGAGAGCGAGACCCGTTGGACGGCCTTCTTACAAGGGATGTTTCTACGCGGTTTGGAGGGTCGCCGGCTGCGGCTGGTCATCACCGATGGCTCGGCGGGGTTGCGGGCGGCGCTGGCCTTGGTGTGGCCGCAAGTCCCTCTGCAACGCTGCTGGGCCCACAAGCTGCGCAATATTGCCGACAAGGTGCCCCAGAAGGAAGGCTCCTGTGTGCACGAAGCGGCCGCCATGTACCAGGCCCAGAACCGGAGCCTAGCCCAGCAGAGTTTTCAGCGCTGGGCGCGCCAGTGGCGTCCCACCCGTCCGCGGGCGGTCGCCTGCGTGGAACGGGACCTGGAGGAGTTGCTAGCTTTCTACGCTTTGCCTTCCGCCCACTGGCGGAAGATCCGAACGACGAATATCATCGAGCGCGCCTTCCGGGAGGTGCGGCGCCGCACGCGACCCATGTCCAGCTTCACCAACCCCGCGAGCTGCGACCGCATCGTCTTCGGAGTGATCACTCACTTGAACCGCTCCTGGGAGAGAAAACCCCTCAAGGAATTTACACAAAAGACTTGACACTACC
>JBEKAD010000068.1:0-12826 GCA_050018435.1 Terriglobia bacterium | reverse complement strand
TGGTCAACGCGCAGTTTCGAGAATTTCGCAAGCCAGTAGTCGGGGCATTTCATGGAATGTAGGGCATTGAGGAGACCGCAGACGCTAGAAGCCGACTGTCTGCGCCAGGCAGCGTGGGCAGGATAGCCAAGAAACCTGGCTACAATCCTTTTTCGGCGAGCTCGAAAGCGCGGAGGACGGCGCGGGCTTTGTTCAGGCACTCGTCGTATTCGCGCGCGGGGACGGAGTCGGCGACGATGCCGGCGCCGGCTTGCAGGTAGGCCGTTTTATCTTTGATAAATACCGTGCGGATGACAATGCAGGAGTTGAGATTGCCGGAGAAGTCAAGATAGAGCACGGAGCCGCCATAGAGGCCGCGGCGGGTGGGTTCAAGCTCGTCGATGATTTCCATGGCGCGGACCTTGGGCGCGCCGGTGAGCGTGCCGGCGGGGAAGCACGCGGCCAGCGCATCGTAACTATCCGCGTCGGCGCGCAGCCGGCCGGTGATCTGCGAGACCAGGTGCATGACGTGCGAATAGCGCTCGACGAACATGATGTCACGGGGCTGCACCGTGGAGAACTCCGAGACGCGGCCCACATCGTTGCGGCCGAGATCCACCAGCATGATGTGCTCGGCGCACTCCTTCGAGTCGGAGCGCAGTTCTTCTTCCAGGCGCTTGTCCTCTTCCTCCGACTTCCCGCGCGGGCGCGTGCCGGCGATCGGCCGGTACTCCACATCGCGGCCCGACACCTTCACCAGCATTTCCGGCGAGGAACCGAGCACGGTGGAATCGCCCAAGCGCAGGTAATACATATAGGGAGAGGGATTGACGGCCCGCAGCGCGCGGTAAACCTCGAAGGCGGGAACGCGCACGGGAACTTCCATCCGCTGCGAAAGCACTACCTGGAAAATGTCTCCGGCGCGGATGTACTCCTTGGAGCGTTCGACCATCGCCTCGTAGCGCGGACGCGGCATGTTGGAACGCACGCGTAGCGGGCCCTGCGGCCGGCGGACCCGTGCAAGTTTGAGCGGCCGGCGCAAGCGGCTTTCCAGATGATCAAGGTGCCGGCAGGCCGCATCGTACTTTGCCCGTAAACTTCCTTTCCCTTCTTCCGTCAGCACATTGGCAATGAGAAAAAGCCGGTGCTGCACGTGGTCGAAGGCCAGCACGTTGGCGAAATACATGAAGACCGCGTCGTCCAAATCGACGTCAGGGGCGACGCGCGGCGGCAGGCGCTCCAACATGCGCACGGCTTCATAAGAGAGATAACCCACTGCGCCGGCGGTGAAGGGCGGCAGGCCGGGAATCACCACAGAATGGTAGCGCGCGCCCAGGCGGCGCAGGAACTCGAAGACGTTGCCCGTCTCCTCCTGTAGCGGCGCTCTCTGAGCGCCGGAACGTCGATCGGAGATCGACGCTACAGCTTCACCGCGCCGGACCGTGATGCGGTCGCCACGGCAGGAAACGATTTGAAAAGGGTCAACGCCGAAGAACGTGTAACGGCCCACACGCTCGCCGCCTTCCACACTCTCGAGCAGAAAACTGTGCGGGTGTAAATTCGATCCGCGC
The DNA here is from genome assembly GCA_050018435.1 of Terriglobia bacterium. Lineage (GTDB taxonomy): Bacteria > Acidobacteriota > Terriglobia > UBA7540 > UBA7540 > Bog-366. Next base: position 11,276 of record JBEKAD010000068.1, on the reverse strand, counting down.
CCGTGCTGCGGCGAGAGACTGAGGAATGCGGAAACGGGACTCAGCAGGTCCGCGACAACCGTCCGATACACAGGCACCACGTTGCCCTGGCGGGCCAGGCGCTTGAATTCTGCGAAGTTGGGATTGGCGTTGCTCATGGAATGAAGAACAAGTCAAAACGCAAAAGTCAAAAGGCAAAAGTTCAGAAGAATGCCGAACGTGAAACGGAACATTGGACCGTCGAGGATCAGAAGCAGAACTTGCTCGCGCCTTTAACCCTCAACCGTAGATTTTAAGCCTTTACACCTTAACTTCGGGCGTTCCAACTTCAATTGTCAATTTCTTTAACAACTTTTGCCTTTTGACTTTTGCGCTTTGCCTTTTGACTTGCTTTTACGTTCTGGGCGTGCCCGCACAATAAAACTATCCTCCCCCCGCATGGTCCAGCGCCGTGCGGACGGCTTGTTCCATCAGAGCGCGGGGAGCGGCGAGGCCGGTCCAGATTTCGAACTGTCGCGCGCCCTGCGCCACCAGCATTTCCAGGCCGGAAATCGTGGTCAGTCCGCGCCCGCGCGCTTCGTTCAGGAAGCGCGTGCCGAGGGGGAAATAAACCATGTCAAAGACCACCCGCACGCGCAGCCGCGCCAAGTCGATGGGGGCGCTATCAATGTGCGGGTACATTCCCACAGGTGTAGCGTTGATGACCGCGTCAACTTCCAGGCTCTCGGCGCTATCCCAGGGCACCACCTGCGCCGCCACTCCGCGCGCCAAGGTTCGCGCCGTCGCCTCGCGCCGCGCGGTAATGATTACCTCCGCGCCTTCCGCCCGCACGGCATAGGCGGCCGCTCGCGCCGCGCCCCCTGCGCCGAGAATCAGAATGCGGCTGCCCGCCAGGCGCAACCGCTTGGTGAGGACTTCCACCACGGCAGCGGCGTCGGTGTTCCATCCCAACCAACGGCCCTGCTGCAAGGCCACGGTATTGCACGCGCCGATGCGATTCGCCAGCGGGTCCACCCAGTCGAGGGCGCGCAGGATGGCGCGCTTGAAGGGCATGGTCACGGCGAATCCTTGCAGTTCCACGCCGCGCGCGTAGGCGAGGAAGTCCGCCAGTTTACTGGTTTGGCAAGGCAGGAAAACCGCGTTCACGTGCTTGGCCAGAAAGGCCGCGTTCTGCATGGCCGGCGAAAGGGAAATAGAAGCGTGCGAACCGACCACTCCGTAAAGTTGCGTGCGGGTGTCAAGGCGTTCCACCCGGTAGACCGCGCGCATGACTTCCGCAGGAATTTGTCCCGCCGCGGCGGGGGAATGGTTGAGCGGCGACGCGTAAGTGAACGCCGATCCCCACCGCAGGGAGAGCAGCCGCGAGGGGATTCCCGAGGCGCCCATGGCCAGCGCTACCAACTTCGGGTTGCGCCGCCCATGGGCTTTGAGCAGCCGGCGAATTTGCAGGTTGTCACGCAGTTTGCGCGCTTGCGTGGCGATCTTCACCACCTGCACCGGCAAACGCACCATGCGGCGATAAGGCGGGGCTAACGGGGGAGTCTTTTGAAGGTCGTGGTAGGAAACAATGATCTTGGCAGGCCGGAGTTCCCTGAGCAGCGCCACGCCGCCCTTCTGCACGGATTCGATCTCGACGTCAACCCATTGGCAACCCGCGCGCACGGCGGCAGTGAGAATTGCCGCCTGTTCGGCCAGCGTCCCCCGCAGCATGCCTCCCGCCGTCGCCATTCGGCACGTGGCAATGGTCTGGGGGAAATGCAGGCGCATGAGCATCTGGTGAAGCTGCGATTCAAATTGCGAAAAGTCCTGGAGATAATCGAGGCGCAGCTCATAGCCGACGGGCACCCCAGATACGTGGATGGCAAGGGCCTCCATCGCGCTCAGGGTGGGCGCTGCCAAACTAACGTAAATGTGCGGCGAGCTCGGGTTGGCCAAAATCAGGTCCTCAGCTTGGGGAATTCTCGCGCCTCAAACGCTTGAATATAAAGGTTTTGGTGGAGAAAAGGCAAGGAATTTACCTCGCCGGTAGTGCTGCAGTTTGGATTTATTGGCTCCTTGCGCCCGTCCCGGGCCCTTGGGACACTGGCCCAGATTCTCTGGTTGCTTGACCTTTAGTCCCTAACTTTGGCCGGTGCTGCCCTGGGCTCAGAGGTTGAGTTCTCAATTAGCGCGATTTCCTGATCCGTAAGTCCGTAGAGTTGGTAGACGAACTGATCGATCTGGCGGTCAGAAGCATCGATCTGCCGGTCGAGAGCAGTTCGCTGTTGGTCGGTACGCGCCAATGTCAGCTGACGGTTGAGAACCAGCATTGTATCCACAAGCTGCACCAGTTTTGGATCCTCGGGCTTCATCGGGAATTGCGAAAGCTGCTTCTTCGTGTACCAAGGGTACAAGCTGTCGTAGATTGAGTACTTGGTCCGAAAGTACCACGCTCCGATTGCGGACAACAGCACACCCAAAATGTGCTTCAGTAGTGCCTCGTCATTCGACTTGGAAATAGCAACATAGAGCGACTGATCGAGCGCGGTCGGCTCTGCGATGAATGTTCCGCTGAGCTTGGGGCCGAGTATCTTGCGGACCGCCAGCTTCGGGTTCATGAAAAATTCGGGTTCTCTCGACTCTGCCAGCCATGGCCCGTACGAAACGAAAACACCAGTAGGCCTTAGCATATAGCGCCCGACATCCTTCCCCTTGATCTCCGGCAGGTAGGTGTTATTCACCCTTCTGTGGGCATGATAAGACTGTTCCGCCTTGTCACGTTCAGTTTGCGGCCCTCGCCCGAACGCGGATTGACCATACCCATCGGTCCGGTAGGCATGGATACCACGATTAAGGCGCACAAACGTTTCTAGCGGTTCCAAGTTTCGTTCCAGCTTCGCGACGACCTTCTCCGCGGCTGCGGAATATCTCGGGTCAATCAACCCGCGATCCACGGCATCGTACGGGTCGAGGTGGTTGGTAACGCCATGCTGCTCGGGAGACGAGAATCGGGTAACGGCAATTGATGATGGCTTTTGTAACTTGGAGACAAACAGAATGGAGTTCTCAAGGGTCGCGTCTTTGAAAACTGGGTAGTCGAACACCGCGATTGCCAACAGCTCATGCATTTGCAGCAAGTGATTGCGCAACGTGGAGAAGTTCTCGGAATTCAGCCAAGCATCGGAAACGATAAACGAGATAATTCCGGCCTTTCGGCAGAGAGCGAGTGCTTTTTCTAAGAAATAAACGTAAAAGTCAGCTTGAGTCTGTGAAAGGACGTAGCGCGTGGCAAAGTAATTTGCGTATTCCTGCCCTGCTGAGTAAAGGTATGGTGGATTCCCAATTACAGCGTCGAACCCGCCGGACTCCAGGATTTCGGGGAAACCGTCCTTCTCATACCAGTCGAAGACGTTGATCCGGAGCCGCTCGTCTTCATCGAGCGGGAGCATCTGCTGGTCCCGATAGAAGTCGGATGCGATCAGCGAGTTGCCGCACTTGATGTTGTTCCCAAGGTCGGGGAGGGCGCGTTCATGGAAGAGGCGGAGGTTGGTCCCAATGGTCTGTTCGTTTTCTCCTTCTAGAACTTTCAGCAATAGAGAGAGTTTGGTAACTTCGACGGCCTGTGAGTCAACATCCACACCAAAGATGTTATTGAGCAGAATGCGTTTCTTTTCAGCTGTGGTGAGCCGCCAATCTCCCCCCTGGGTTTGATAAAGTTCCTTTCGGTGTTTTCCCGCCCCATCCTTCAGGTACTCGTCCCGATACCAGTTCAAGAGGAACTGATAAGCTCCAAGTAGGAACGAGCCGGAGCCGCAGGCGGGGTCGAGGATGCGGAGCTTGGAGGCCTGCTTTGGACTTTTCCTTTCGAGCAATTTACCGACAGATTTCTGAACAATGTAGTTAACAATATAGGTAGGGGTGTAGTAGACGCCGCCAGCTTTCTTGACTTCGGGTTTACGTTCGACTTTGGCTTGGTGTGCAGAGGTTAACCGGATAACCTGCCCGAGGAATTGCTCATAAACTTGGCCTAGAATGTCGGTGGGAAAATGGGAGAATTGATACGGGCTCTCTGGGTAGTAAAGGCGCTTGAGGATGGACTTGAGCCGGACGTCGTCAATGCGAAGGGAAAGCGTGAGGTCATCGGGGGCTTCGGCACGATTGCGCTCGGCGGTGAAGTGGAAAAGTCCGGAGTTGTATATCTCGTCCGCCCGTTCATAGATAGTGCATAGGCGACGGTAGATGTGTTCGCTCAGCTGGAGCTCTTGCAGCTGGCCGTACTTCTCGATGCCCCGGTCTTCGCAAATTCGGAGGAAAATGATGCGGTCAATGGTCCGCTGAACGGCGAAGTTGAGTTGGGGCTGGCTCAGGGATGGGTTGCGGAGGGCGAAGTTTGAGGCGAGTTCTTTCCGCCATAATTCGATCTCTGCAAGGAATTTTTCGTCAACCTCTGCGGCGCCCTTCTTGAGCTTTGAAGACTGAGTGTAACGGTCGAATGATCCCTTATAAACGGCTTCCCTGGAAAAGCGGGACGCGATGTCGTCCCACTTGTCCAGATACTGATCGAACGTAATCAGGTCGATGCGTGCAACAGATGGCTTGTCGTTGGGACGAGGAAGAATTCGACAATCGTAAACTGCGAACTCAGCGAAATTAGTGAGCAGCGACAGAGGAAGCTTGCACGTCCACGCGTAGCTGCGGAGTTGATAGGCGGGCGTGGGATCAGTACTGACGTGTACCGCTGGCCGCTTCGCTTCAACGAAAAACTTGCGTGTGCCTCCAACCTGAAAACAATAATCTGGCGCCTCTGTGTGAGCAGCGGTACGAAGGCTGTATTCGTGGATGACATCCTTGTAGGTTTCGGCATAATGCTGCTTGTTATAGATGTCCCACCCTAGCGCCTCGAAGAACGGGTCGATAAATTGGACTCGTACCTCCGTTTCGTTCAGGCTGTTACGATATACGTCGGCATTGCGGGCGAAGTGCTCGACGAGTTCTACAATTACCGGAGGTGCAACCATGTGCTGACGACTCTACGTTTCTTTAGGATCGCGGTGCTCGGCTTCGCTGAGCGCAAACCACTCCTGGGGAGCTATCCGGTCGCGCCGGAAATCCGAACCCTTGCGCAGTTCGTTCACTGGACCCGGCTGGCTGGCTCGTTGCCCGGCGGCGGTGGGGGTGGAACCATCAAGCCGAGACCTTGCAGAAGCAGGACGGTGCGTTGCGCGGCGCCTCGCCAGACGAGCTGGCAACCCTCTCCCTGGCAATTCTGAACGTAAACGTCCCCGCCCGAATACTCCAAGCTGCAATTCTTGAACTTGCAATTCACGTAGACGCCATCGTCCAAAATCACGTGCTGATTCTCGAAGACCTTGTTCTCATGTCGGTTCATAGGTTCACTCGCGCCGCAGGCCGGTGCGAAATATCCCATGTCACCCGGCGCCACAAACACGGGCGGGGGAGCCGGCGGCGGGCTCCCCCGATGGGAGTGCCTTGATGAGGCTACCATCCATGTCACGTGGATGCAAGCGGGTGACAGCGTTTGCCACTCGCCGGTCTGGGCACGAAATCCCGCGATGCGCGAAGCGACAAGGCAAACCGCGCGTGCAGGTGAGGTGGATAGCAACCGTAAGGCTAATGCCACACTTGGCCTCCTTTCATGCGGGAACATCCGCCGGAGCCGACGAACCATCGCTCGAGGAAAATTGAAATGTCATCGCCGCCGTCCAACGCCCTGCTTGGCTGGTAACCCAAATTCCTCACGACGGGTTTGGAAGGGCGGGGCTTCAGCCCCGCCGTTACAAAGCCTTTCTGATTGTTTCCATACTCTGGGCCCCGCGGTCGCCACGGCCACCGCGGGGCCCAGAGCGAAGAGGGGGCGGGAGCCGCGATTTTGGCGGGGCTGAAGCCCCGCCCTTCCGGCAGGTCCCCGAAAGCGTCCCAGCGTGGTGAGAAATCCGCACTCGCGATCGGGACTTTAAAATAGAGGCTTCTAGACCCCAGCGCCGGCCGCCTTCGAAAGGGTGGCGCTTCCGGAGGGTGCGGCATGACGCGGGTGCAAGAGGGAACCCACGCTCGCCTTCAACCGCGCCAGGGCCGCGGAATGGAGCTGCGAAACGCGCGATTCGTCCACGTTCAAGCGGTCGGCAATCTGCTTCATGGTCAGCTCCTGCTCATAGTAGAGGGTGATGATTTGGCGCTCACGCTCCCGCAGGTGGGAAAGCGCACGGCCCAGGATTTCGTGCTGCTCGCGGCGGTAGCACAGATCGAAGGGATCAGCGCCGCTATCGGCCAAAAGCGCCGGCTCAGTCCGTCGGCTGACGGACTTCGTGGTCGGGCCCGCCGAGAGGGTGCGCACGCCGCAGTCGAATCCCACGCTCTGGATTTCATTCAATGTGCGGTGCCACTGCGCCAGGTTCATTCCCAGCGCCGCGGCGATTTCCTCATCCTTAACCGGGCGGCCGAACTTAACCTCAAGTTCGCGATAGAGCTTCTGGATTTTCTTGTTCTTGCGCCGCAAGTCGCGGGAGGCGGGATCGGTGCTGCGCAGGCCGTCCAAAATGCCTCCGCGAACCCGGTGGCGGGCGTAGCTTTCCAACTTCACCCGCTTGGTGGTGTCAAACTTGGCCACGGCATCAACGAGTCCCAGCACCCCGTTGGCAAGCAGGTCATCCAATTCCACGTGAGCGGGCAGGTGTTCGCGAATCTTGAAGGCTATGCGCTTCACCAAGGGAAGCAGTTCGACCAACAGCCGCTGCCTTTCTTGGGCCTGCCTCTCGTCCCTCCGCGCGGTGGGACAGACGCTGGAAGGCATCAAGGTCCGACGCGAAATCAGTTGGCGGCGAAGGGCGGGCGCCGCTGCCCCGTTACTCAGTTGCTCGTAAGTGGGAATCGGTTGAGTTGTCATGAGAACCTCACTCACTCTCGAATGTCCGTCAGCCGACGGACAGCGCCTTTCGACCTTGGGCTTCCTTCCCGGCGGCCGCAGGCAACACTTCACCCGCGGCGTGGAGCCTGCGGCTCCACGCTTCGTTCGCCGCCTTCGGCCCTCGGGATCCTTGCGCTGTCCTTAGAGATTGCAAAGAATGGGCCAATTATGCGGGGGCGGGGGCGCAGGGAAAAGGGGTAAAGACTAGCCTCTCTATAGAAGCAAGGAGAGCGGAGCAAAGTCCGCGAAGATAAGATCCGGGAAACGTGAGAGCGCTTCCGTCAGCGTGGGGTTGTGGCCAAGCAAGCTGCTCGTTATCAGCTACTTGTAAAGGTTCTTGGGTGTAGGCGGGGAAGGGCGCGGCATGAATTGGAGGTAGCAGCGTGGGCCAGACGGATGGGGCGGCCGTCTCTGGAAGAGCGCGAAAATGGTTCGTTGTTTTCTTTGCGAACTGTCTTGATTTGGCATTGGGGGCTCGTCGTCTCGTTCCAAAATGGGAGAGCGACGGCCGCGCAGATGCCGCAGCGTAAACATTGGCGCCGATCCCCAAATCGTTGCATGCTTCCTCAAGCTCAAAACCAAAACAGCCGATAGATAGGGTGAGGGAAGCAGAATGAGCCGCGAGAGGGTCAGCGAGCGCTGTGCGCTCATGCGCCTCCAGGCTTGCTCTCTCTCCAAGCGTCGATAGGCAGGAAGCAGTGGGTGAACCACGGGTCCGGAGTGGAATCTGAGGCTGCTCCGGACCAGTCCAAAGCCGGCGGCAGACGAGCGATTTGCGACGAGGACGCCCGGAAAAATAGCAGCTATTTCGCCTGAACAATTCGGGCTTCCGTGCCTTTTCCCGAATTGGCACGAAAGTTCCTGTTTGGAACCCGCTCCGGCCCCCCGTGCGCACGGTCTAGCCCTCGTTCGAGATGAGATTGTGTCAACAGGGCTGGCGGTATGGAGCATGACGCTAGGAACGGAACTCGCCAGACCGCCTGCTGTTGAGCGTCTGCTGGTCCATAGGGTGCCGTCAAGGCGCTTTCTTCGCGCCTTCGCGTCTTGGCGGTAAGAAGGGTCTTTATGGCAGTGGCGAAGCAAAGCAACAAGCCCCGGAAACCGGGCGCCGTGCCAGACCGCGAGGGTGTGCATGGAGTTCCTAGCTCCGGCCGGGCTGAGCAGCTCCCCGCTGACCTGCATTTGTCGACCCGGTCGTCGCTTACGGACATGGCCCCCGGCGAAATCGTATTCCTTGACGACTTCGCCTACCTGCGGGAGTCTTTCGCTCCCAACTTCGTCGCCGTGCTGGCTTGCCCATTATGCGGGTCGCCGGGCCTGATCACCTCTATCCAATACTCCGGAGGCGCGCCGATTGTCTGCACCTCAAAAGTCTGCTCCGGCCTCTTCCGGATCGTTGGCGAAACCCAGATCGTTTCTCTGCCTCCAAGCTGAGTCACCAGCCCGTTGAGGCGTCCGAACATTGCCTCCTGTCTGCCTTTCGCTGGACGGAAGGAAGACAAATTCCGTTATCAAAATGTCAGCCGCAAAAAATCAGGTAGGACGGGCGATCCCCTTCAGGTTGAATCCAGGGCAGAAAACCCGAAGGCAGAGGGCACAGACCCACCCTCAGCCCGATTCGCTGGAAAGCAATTTGGTTTTTATCTTCCGGCGGAAGGGATCACCAAGGTAACGTCGCGATCCAGGCGCATACCCACCAGCGAGCCCGCAGCGAGAGAAGCTTGTTTACCTTTGGGGAGGAAGAGTGCCGTCATGATGCCTGCGGCTCCCAAGCCGATTGCGGTCCCCACGCCGCCCACCGCTCCCACGGCGGCGGGAGCCACGATGAGCAAAGCCTGCGTTTTGCGATTGGGGCCTTTGCCTTTCAGTTCCCCTTCCGGCCCGACGTTCGGGTCGCTGCCGCTTTCGCTGGAGAACACTTCGGTCAACGAACCCAAGATCGCCACCTTTTGGCCGTTGGGAAGTTCCACGGTGTCAAAAACAATGGTGAGATAACCGCCCTTGCCCTTGCGCCCCGCGGCCCGGGACTCGCCCACGTGGCCATCGATGCGCACGCCCTTCGGGAGCACGTCGCGGTCCTCGACGGCCACCGGGTCAATCAACGTACACATGATTCGGTCGCCCGCCTTGGACGTGCTGGAATTAATGGTAGAGTGCAACTGGAGCTTGAATTCCGTACCTTCCGGGACCGTGATCTCGTCGACGTTGGGATTTTCCTCCTGCTGCGCAAAGAGGGGCGCCACCATGCTGCTAATAAGCGAGCAGGAGATCAGTAACGCGAAGATTTTTGACTTCATTCCCTTTTCCCCCAAGCGTTGACCGGCCACCCCCGTCGAACCGGACAGCCGGAGCCGGATTCATCATTTCACCATCAAAAGGCCGATGCAGTCAAAGACAAAATCAGTTTTGGGCTTACAAGCCCTTAAAGAACTTTATAAGCCTTTACTGAGTATGATGCCGGTTTCGTCTCAGAGTTTGGATGGCCTGATGCCAGGATTACTACACCGTGGGCTGTATAACCGCAACCAAGCATTTCCATGTGGCCAAGTGGGACGACACTCGCCAGACGTGGCTCAACGTAGGCATCAGCCTGACATAATACCTGTCAACAAACAAGAACCTTCGGCGTGGCGATAAAGTGCCGGGCGCCAGGGCAATTTTCAGGAGTAGCTGATTTACTCCCGGGCTTCAGCGTGGTGACGGACGTCAACGCCTTCGACCAGGAAGAGAACATCCTCGGCGATATTGGTGGCGTGGTCGGCAAGCCGTTCCAGGTTGCGCGCCACAAACATGAAGTTGATTCCCTGGCGAACCGTCTTGGGGTCGCGTTCCATGAAACCGATCAGCTCTTCGTAAACCGAGCCGCACAGCTCGTCGACGGCGTCGTCAGAAACCAGCACGGTGCGGGCAAGCTCCGCGTCGCGCTTCACAAAAGCATCCAGGCTCTTGCGAATCATCGCCTGGACGCGGCTGGCCATGGCCGGGATGTCGATGAGGGGCTTGATCAGGGGCTCGTTCATCAAGGAAAGAGCTCGCTCGACGATGTTGACCGCCAGATCTCCCATACGCTCGAGGTCGTTGTTGATCTTAATGGCGGAGGTAAGAAAGCGCAGGTCGGTCGCCATGGGCTGCTGGAGAGCCAGCAGTCGAGTGGCCAGATCGTCGATCTCGATCTCCATGCGATTGATCTCCGACTCGTTGTGGAGGACCTTTTGCGCCTGCTGGGGATCTTTCTCCGCAAGGGAGAGAACGCTGCGGTAAACCGAGTCTTCCACCAACGCGCTCATCTCCAGCAGGCGGCTTCGCAAGTAATCCAGTTCCTCAACAAAGTGGCGCAATGGTGGAATCCCCCCCCTTTTGAATATCGGGTCATCGGGCCATCGGGTCATCGAGCCATTTAAAGGCTGTCCGTTGTCCGTAGTCCGTTGTCAGTGGCTACAGTCTACGCTCTCCGCATATGGCTTGCAACGGACCACGGACAACTGACAACGGACAGTGTTTTAAATGACCCGGTGACCCAATGATCAAATGACCCGATGACCCGATGGCCAAATGACCCGATTCTACGTCTCTACCCGAACCGGCCGGTAATGTAATCTTCGGTCTCTTTCCGCGCGGGAGTCTTGAAGATCACCGCCGTCTTATTAAACTCAATCAAGCGGCCCATCAGGAAGAAGCCCGTGAAGTCGGCCGCGCGCGCCGCCTGCTGCATATTATGCGTCACAATGACCATCGTGCAGGTATCCTTCAGGTTGAAGAGCAACTCTTCGATTTTCGCCGTGGCAATCGGATCCAGGGCCGAGCACGGTTCATCGAGCAGCAGGACTTCCGGCTCCACGGCCAAGGCGCGAGCAATGCACAGCCGCTGTTGCTGGCCTCCCGAAATCGCGTAGGCGGACTTATGGAGTTGGTCTTTGACCTCCTCCCAAAGCACGGCCCGCCGCAGGCTTCTCTCCACGGCTTCGGCCAGAGTGCCTTGACCGCGCACTCCATTGATGCGCAGGCCGTAGGCGATATTATCGAAAATGGACTTGGGAAAGGGGTTGGGCTTTTGGAACACCATCCCCACTCTTCGCCGCAGGCCCACCACGTCCAGTGAAAAGATGTCTTCGCCATCCAGGAGCACTTCGCCCTCGGGGCGCGCCTGCGGCACCGTTTCGTACATTCGGTTGAGAATCCGCAGGAAGGTTGTCTTGCCGCATCCGGAAGGGCCAATGAGCGCGGTAATGCGCCCGGTGGGAACCTGCAAGCCAATGGAGTGCAGCGCTTGCTTTCCCCCATAATAGAAATCCAACCCGGCCGCGCGCATCTTGATGTCGGCCGGCCAAGTAGTGGTAGCTCTTGCCGCACGCTCGGTGGGGCGGGATTCTTCAGACGTCTTCATGACCATAGT
>JBEKAD010000067.1:0-12914 GCA_050018435.1 Terriglobia bacterium | reverse complement strand
GGATTACTACACCGAAATGAATGCGTGGATCTACACCTTTCACGTGCAACACGACGTGGCCGGACTGATTAACCTGATGGGCGGAAGAGAGAAGTTTGCCGCCAAGCTGGATACACTCTTCACCCAACAATTCAGCGGGTATCACGGGGATCCGAGCCGGGGAGGAGCGGACGGCGCCAAGTTCTTCTTTCTCGCGTGGTTTCCCGATATGACCGGACTGATCGGCCAATACGCGCAGGGCGACGAGCCGAGCTTCCACATCCCTTACCTGTATAACTACGCCGGCGAGCCGTGGAAGACCCAGCGCAAAGTGCGGGAGATTATGAAGATCTGGTTCAACACCGGCCCTCTGGGAATTCCCGGCGATGACGACCAGGGCGAGGAATCCGCCTGGTACGTGCTGAGCGCGATGGGATTTTATACGGTGTGCCCGGGCCGGCCGGTTTACGACCTCGGCAGTCCGATTTTCGATGAAACCCGGATCACCCTCGGCAACGGCAAAGTGTTCACGATTGCGGCCAAGAATGTTTCCGCCCAGAACAAATACATTCAGTCCGCGGCGCTGAACGGCAAGCCCCTGAACCGGCCGTGGTTCACCCACAGCGACATCGCGAACGGCGGCGCCCTGGTGTTGCAAATGGGTCCGCGTCCGAACACCGCGTGGGGCAGTTCGCCGGATGCCGCGCCGCCCTCCATGTCGCAGGAGTAGTGGCGCGGGACATGGGGCTGCGGCAGGCCCCGGCAGGGGCCAACCGTGAGTAGCCGCCCCGATGGAGTTGATCGGGGCGGACAGCAAAGCCCGCCTACTCCCCAATCCGTCAGCCGACGGATTGAACCTCCGAAGGTTCGGCCCCCTCGGGGCCGGGAATATTTCACCGTTTCCCTTTCCGTAGGTTTCATCCCGCGGGGCGGGACCAAATGAGGCCGACGGCTACTCATGTTATCCCGCTTCGCGGGACAAGCCAGGCGCCCCCGCAACCAACTTCAGCCTCGCGACTTCGTTATTTCGTAATCGGCCTCCAGCTTCAAACTCTCACCCGGCGCGAGTGTACGCTTGGCCGACCACAGGCCCAGGGTCACCCGGCTGTCGGCTTTACCTATCCAGTTCAGCAGGCAGCGCGTAACTTGGTCCTTGGGAAAACTATTGACCACCGCCATTCGCGTCCCCACCCCCGTGAGGGTCCACTCGCCATCGGGCTGGTCCGAATCCGCATACCATTGCGAACCGTCGGGCTCTTCCCCCGGCGGCAACACGGCTTTCTGCACTGTTTTTCCCACCTGGCTGCGGAAGGTCACCACCGACTTGTCGATGAATTTCGGGCTGATGTCGCACCGGGAATTGAGCACCGCGTCGGCGGCAGAAGTGCCGGTGTTTTCCACCGTAGTTTCCGTGTGGACGACGAGCTTATCCGTGAGGAGCCGGATGGTGCGCCGCATCTTCAGTCCAGTGGGACATGTCCCCGTGAGATGAATCTCCTGTGGCCCCGCTTGCGCCTCCAACTCCCAAACGGCGTCGTAAGACCTGCTTCGGACATAGTCGGAATACGCAAACATACCGAAGCCACTGAGGTCGGGATACAAGCGGTCGCCCGAGTCAGGATGATGGACGACATCCAGGGCGGTGGCTTTGTCGATGATGCTGATGATTCGGCCGCTCAGTTCCGGCGCCACGATGACACGCAATGTCGAACTTTCCAGGGTCGCCACCCGGTACGGTTTGATGTACCTGGCGAATTCCTTTTCGTCCTCTTCCAGCGGTCTCCCTTCATGCCACGCGGTGATGCCGAAGGACCGGCTGTCCTTCAAGAGGGCTTGGAATTTTTCTTCGAGCTGATCGAGATTCTCGGGCGCGTAGGTGCCGTCGCGCACGATGAAAGCTTTTGAGCGCATCAGTTTCACATAGTCGATGGAGAGTCGAGCCTTCCGCACCCTTTTCCGCGTGTGCTCGTCGGCGGCCGTGGATTCGGCCTCATCCAAGAGCTTCGTCGCCTGATCGAGAAAGTCCTGGGATAAATACGGCGCGCCAGGATTGGTGTAAATCCACATGTGGTGGCCTTTTCCTTGCGGAGGCAGCCTCACCTGTCGATGCTGCAAGTCGAAATAGGCGCGCATCACCCGCGCGGCCTTCCCATAGTAAGCAGCCATGAACTCGTTAACGGTTTCGCTCACATCGATATTCGGATTCCACAGCAGACGCGCCATCAGGTAGGAGCGCAGCTCGGCGTTTTCCCCGCCCCCGCCGGGGGCCGCGTCTCCTTCCAGGAATATCCCCACCACCCCGTGTTTCTTGTACATGGGAATGTCGGCGGCCAGCTCGTCGAAGTCCGGGAAGGGCAACAGGTAGTGGTGGAAATTCGTAACATAATGCCAAATGTAGAGCTGGTCAGTAATCTTGGCCCACGCTTGGAGATCGTCAAGGAAATATCGGTCATGCACGCAACGGTCGTAAGCGTGACCCTCGCACGCCCCGATGGGGCAGAGGCGGATTCGCACGTTGGGGAGAGGATGAACTTTCAGCGGAGGCGGCTCCGAGTAGGAATAGGCCAGGGTATCGATCAGCTTGTCGGGATGGGTCTTGCCCACCTCCGCGGCGACGGCATTGACGAACCGCAAGATAGGTCCGGAGTGCGCGCCGCCTTCTTCCTGCTCGACGCGCTGGCAATTCTCGCACTCACACCACCCCCGGTTGTCATTCTGCGAGACGGAAATAATGCTGGCCTCAGGATGTTGGTTAATCCACTCCAGGACATGCTCAATCGTTAATCTCAGGACGTCCGGGTTGGTCAAACAAAGTTGGGCATTGTCGTCGCGCCGCCGACCGTCGACTAGCGCATAGTATTCGGGATGAGCCTGAAAGTATTGCTTGGGGGGAAGGATGGAGTAAAAGGAATGAACGAACGGATAGTAGTTGACCTTGCCCCCCGTGGATTCATCGAGCCTCTGGAAAGAACCGTTCACCCGATTGCGCGCCGCCCAGTCTTTGTCCGCGGCTTCCGTAAAGAAGGGCTCGCGATATTCGAAGGCCGGCTTGTGCGACGCATTCAGGGGCTTGACGACCAGGGTGGGCTTTTTGGGAATGACGCTTACCTCGGTGGTGAACCAGCGGCAGCCCAACCTGTCCAGAAACGTGTAGACCCCATACATCGTCCCGCGTGGTTTGCCTCCGGCGATGACGAGGTGTGCCCCTTCCGTCCGCAGCACAAAGCCTTCCGCGCCGAGGGTGTCAAACGGGATTTTCAAGCCGAGCTTCCGGACCTGATTGCTGTCGCCGACCAGCACCAGATTACCGTCCGGCTCCTCGGCATCGGTGATGATGGGGAGGCGCGCCCCCGTCATCTCCTCGATAAATCTCTGCAACTCACTGGCGGCGCGTTGCTCGGAGGGAATGGCTGCCGCCGAAATGAGAATGGAGTATGTGGACTTTCCCTGCTTGGCCAGAGCGATAGGTTTCTGCGCAGTGTCTGCAGAAGCGGATGGAATGCTAATGCCCCCCGCCGCCATTCCCACACCGCTCAACACGGCGGACTTCAGGAATTGCCTTCGATTGGTATTATTGCCGTCGGAAGATTTCATCGTTTTGTACCTCAGAGGAGGGAGTGGGGGGATGCTGGAGAATGATGTCTTGCACTCGGTGCAGAAGCCCCGGCATCCCGCAGGAGGTGACTCTGGCTCCCAACTCGAGCGTCCTTTGGCGCCAGAGGAGAGAGCGCTCGCCGTGGTTACCCGCTGATTTCATTGGCGAAGCTTTGCCTTCGTCAGGCCATTCACGAGGTCATAGCCCCCACCGGCAGCGCGGATTTCTTTGAAGTCATCGTCGGTCGGGACGAAACTGATTCCTCGCTCTCCCACGAGTACTGTCACCCGCGCGCTGGGAACGGCGCCTTTCAAAAGCGAGAGGATGTCCGCCTTGCTGAGACCCTTACCATTGGACCGGGGAACGGGCTGCGCCGGGAGCACGACGGAAGGGGCGTAGCGAGCCACAAATGTAATCTTGGCCTGGATACGCGCGGCGTTGGTGGCCACAATCTCAAATGTATTCTCCCCTGGATGAAGCTTAATCGGGTCGGACATGAATTCGGCGGCCTGAGGACCCTTGGGACGCATGCCGACGGAAGTGTCATTAATGGTCACCGCAGGAATACCGGAGGAGTCCGTCACCACACCGCGGATGGTGAGGGTTGAAGTGGTTACGTCGACCGTTTCGCCGGAGTTCACCACGGAGGGGTCAATGAGGACGATCGTGGGCGCCGCCCCGGTCGTCGTCGGCTCGACCGGGTGAGTCGGGGCCGCGGGGCCGCCGAACCTTGCGGGGTCGATGGGGAAGTCTCCGTTGACATAGACGGTAAGCTCTGTTCCTTGCGGGATCGTTACGTCCTTGCCGTGCATCAAAAGAAAGAGGGGTGCAGCAGGCCACATCACTAGACTCGTGGCCACGATGCCGCCCGTCATGGCCCCCCCGTGGCCGCCTCCCTTCACGTCCTTCACACCTCGCAGGGTGGCCTTTTCGCCATCCGCGAGCCGTACTGAATCAATATTGACATCCAGCTTTCCACCTCGCCCCATCCTCCTCTTGGCTTGGGCATCTGTAACCGTACCCCAACCGATGCTCCCTTTCGGAATCACGACGAGGTTCCCGACCTTAACCTCTTCGAGGACATCGAAATTCACCCGGTCATTCGTCTGCGCGGTGGCTGAAGATATAGGTTGAGACAGACGGAGCTTGATGGGAGTCCCATCCTCCAGCCGCAACGGCCCAGCTTGTGTGGCTTGCTGTGACCCCTGACCCGGAACCCGAAGGGCACGAGCTGTAGACGCTGCCGCAAGGATGAGAAAAGCGAGAAGGGAGACAGAGACCACCGAAACACGCTTCCGCCCCATAAAGCCTCCGTTGATTGACGTCGCTATGTGTCTCGAAACGTATCCGCATGTTAATTCAACCAGCTTGGCTTTTCAAGGGGCTTTAACCACCGGGGACCGTAACCACCGGCAATGAAAGCATTAGCTCTCCCCTATTGGCAAGGAAAAGCCGCCCCGATAAATCGGGGCGCTACACTTGCTCTCCGACCGCGACATATTATAGCCTCTAACACTGGTAGATTTCCCTTGACATTCATAGCGTAGGTTGATACACTAAGGGGTGGTTGCTGCGAGGTGGTGTCATGTCTGCGCACAAGTCTCCCTCCTTCGGGAATCCCAACCCGTCCGGCCTACGAAGTCCGCAGGGCAGAGTTCCGGTGTCAGGATCCGGGGGACGAAAATCCGCGGCTCGTGCAGAGGATGGAAGATTCCAGCCTGCGGCTGATTTACGATTGTCGATTGTCGATTTGCGAAGTGTGCCCCCCCGACTGTGGCGGCTCACCAACGCGCTGACCAAGGTCCAAAAGAAGGCGCTGACCCATAAAGATGTCAAAAATGAAGAGTGCTCCTCAGAGTTTTTTGAAAACAAAGGGGCAAGAAAAGTGCTCCTCAGGAGTTGATGAAAATAAACGAGTTATCTCAATTTCGGGATGAGTTACTGAAAGGAAAGGAGATAGATGTTGAGCACGAGGGGGGCGCTCGCGGAAAATGGCGACCTAAAGCCTGTTGTAGCGCTGACCTTCAGAGCCTGCCCTGAGCGGCTGCGAATGGGTCAGCACGTGGCGACCTGAAGGTCGGCGCTATAAGTCCGCGGCTTGCCATGATGTACCAGAAACAAAAGGTTTTAGCGATGGATAGCGAAAACCTTGCAAAAATCTATATCCTTGAGATTAAAAGAGTTAGTCTATTCTGGGGTGGCCGGGGCGACCAAAAAAGGGGGCCCCAAAATATACGAGCGAAGCCTGAAGGTTATTGAAAACAAATGGAGAAAAAATGGCCTTTTTCCGGCTTGCCATTATGTTATTGAAAATAAGCTAGTTATAGTCGTCATGCCATTATGTTGATGAAAAGAAAGGAGAAAGGCGTTTGAACGCGAGGTAGTGGAAAATTGATGGTAGACGCGGGCGGCGTGGGCAGGAAAATTGCCAGAGCGTCACGCCCGCCGGAGGCAGGGGTCCGTCAAAGTCGCGAGTGTCACATACTTCTGGGGCCATGAATGCATTACTTGCGAAGAGACCCCTCACCCACCGCCTTGCGGTCCCCCCTCTCCCCAAGGGAGAGGGATAGAAACTAAAACCACCGCCCTCTCCCAGGGGAGAGGGGGGACCGCAAGGCGGTGGGTGAGGGGTCCCTTTCAACCCTATGGGACTTTGACGGACCCCTGGGTCCATAAGAGAGCAGCGCGGCAGACTAGCATCATCCCAGGAAATCTTCCACCTAAATGTGCACAAAAAATTCTGACATCGGTCAGAAAATTGCTGAAGCAGGGGCAGGAAGGAGGGGGCGGAGTTTTAGAGTCTGTGTGAAAACCGTGGACCGCGATGGTTCTCGTCGAGGCGGGCTTCAGCCGGGCCCGCCAATCTTAATGGCGGGTGCCGTTAACGACTTATGCCCGCCTGAAGGCGGCCTCTACGCCTGCTGGCCGCGTTTTCACACAGACTCTTTAGGGGCTCGCGCTTACCGAAAGGGGGGCGCGAGCTGAAGTCCGGCAGCCCGTGGGGTGGGTCCGCGGTTCGGAATCGACCGTACAAGAAAACTCGACACCTACAAATACATTTCTGACTTTGGATTGGAACCCCTGTATCCCTGAAATCAGAAAGAAACATCCATGTAACACAGCGCGGCGGCGCCGCAACCAAACAGGTTTTGTAGGGGGAGGCCTCGTGCCTGCCCTCCGCAAGGGCACCCACGCGGGGTGCCCCTACAAGAGGCGCAAAATGTTTGCCTAAAAAAGGAAATTACGATCTTGTTTTACAGATTTCTTGTTCAGCCTTTAAGGCTTGGAGATACGGACTGTATGCTCGGTGACCGAAGTAAAAAAACGATACCCTCCGTTATGGAAATGCGATACCCTCTCGACCGCACTTGGGTTGTCATTCCCACCTCTCGATCGCGATGGTCAGGCGACGACCAAGGTTTATGGAGGCAGCTATGAAGGTTCATGAACGATCCAGCATTGCAAATTCATTGCTCGCAATTTTGGGTTTGTTGGTTTTTCTGTCTCTCCCCTGCCGATTGACGGCGCAGATCGACACCGGTGGCATTACCGGGACCGTGCAGGATAGCTCCGGGGCGGTCATCGTCGGTGCGCAGGTTACCCTGACGAACGAAGCGACCGGGGTGAAGACGACGGTACAATCCACCTCGACCGGGACCTATGTGTTCGATGCGGTCAAGCCGGGTACCTACACCCTTGAAGCGCATGCCACAGGCTTCGAGAAGTACATCAACCGGGGCGAAATTGTGCACGTTCAACAAGTCTTAACGGTTGACATCACGCTCGTACCGGGCAGTGAGCGCCAGCAAGTGACCGTGACGGCGGCGGCCCCCCTGCTGCAAGCGGAAAATGCCGCGATCGGTCAAACGGTCGACACCACCATGGTCAACGATCTGCCGCTCAACGGGCGCGATTGGGTTTCGCTGGCGCAGCTTTCCGCCGGCGTCGGCACGGCGCCGGTCAGTCAGCCCAGCACCAATGCCGGCCAGACCGGGAGCGCTTATTTTTCCGTCAACGGCGTCAACCTGTGGCAGAACGACATTCGCCTCAACGGCATCAACGACAATATCGAAGTCTACGGCGGCAGCAAGATCGGCACGAACGCCACGATCACGCCGCCGCCGGACGCCATTCAGGAGTTCAAGCTGCAATCCGGCGATTTCAACGCCGAATTCGGGCACTCCACCGGGGGCATCGTCAACGCCGTGACCAAATCCGGAACGAATCACCTGCACGGAGACGTGTGGGAGTATGTGCGCAACAGCGACCTTCAGGCCAACGACTATTTTTCCAATTCGCAGCATCAACCCAAAGCCCCGTATCACCAGAATCAGTTTGGCGGAACCCTGGGCGGCCCATTGTCCATTCCCAATCTTTATGACGGGCGCAACAAGACCTTCTTCTTCCTTTCCTATCAGGGGCTGCGCAATGAGCAGGCGCTGAGCATCTTCAGCCCCAGCACGAGTTTGCTGAGCACTGTGCCGACCAAGGCGATGCAGCAAAGCAACTTCCAGAATCTTCAGGACATGGTCACCGACCTCGCCGGCAGCACGCCGTCGGTCGACGCGCTGGGACGCAAGATTCCGCTGGGCACGATTCTCGATCCGGCCACGACACGCTACATCATTAAGGGTAACCCCGATCCGGTAAGCAGCATAACCCCAACGGCGACCAGCGTCGTGCGTGATCCTTTTTACCAGGGAAGCGTTAAGGGGATCACGGACTTTACCACGGCGGCGGCCGAAGCGAACCTCAATCTCCTTCCGCAAGCACGACTCGACACCAATGCCGTTAAGCTGCTCCAGCTTTACCCTTTGCCCACCACCACCGGCTTTATCAACAACTTCTTCTACAATCCCGAGCTGACTTACTCGCAAAACCAGGGGGACGTGCGGTTCGACCAGAACTTCAGCGCCAATGACACGCTCTTTTTGGCCGCGGATTACAGCCGCCAGGTTTATAGCATCCCGTCCGTACTTCCCGGCTTGGCCGTGGGCACCACGTACGGTCAGGCGCAGAGCTATCCTGCCTATGCCCTCGCGGTGGGTTATAACCATGTGTTCACACCCACGCTGATCAATGAATTCCATTTTGGCTTCGACCACTTCGTTGAAAACGTGACGTCCATCTATGGAAACACTCAGGGGATTCCGGCCGAGTTCGGGATCCAGGGAATTCCCCAGACGGCGAACAACGGCGGGCTGCCGCCGATGACGATCGACGGCTTACACAACCTCGGCGTGGGCGCCTATACCCCGACGCTGGAAACCATCTACGCGCTGGAAATCATGGACAACGTCACCAAGATCCATGCCAATCACACGTTCAAGGCCGGATTGCAGTGGGACAGTCTCGAGGGCGACATCATTCAACCTCCTTACAGCCGCGGCGCCTTCGGCTACTACGGCATCTATTCCGACGTGGCGACCGAACCCCGGTACTACAACGGCATCAGCGATTTGCTGCTCACTCCCATCCCCTCCACCACGCCGGGTTACGGAGTTGCGGGTAGTGTGGGTGGGCTAACCGGGTACGAAGGCTCCAACTACGCGCCCACCGATGATCACCGCTACTACTGGGGAGCCTACTTGCAGGACGACTGGAAAGTTACGCACCGCCTCACGTTCAACCTGGGCCTGCGCTGGGATTACTTCACGCCCTATGCCGAGGTCAACGGGAGGCAGGCCAACACCGTCCTGGCCGGCGGCAATGGATCGACGGGCACCTATTACATGCCCAGTGCAGGATGCCAGACTGCCCGGTCGTCGGGGTTCAATTCGCTTCTGGCATCAAGCGGCATTACGCTCGATTGCGTCTCCAGCCTCGCCGTGGGGCAAGCGCAGACCAGTAACTTTGCGCCACGTGTCGGATTTGCGTACCGCCTGCGGTCGAACCTGGTGGTGCGGGGCAGCTACGGGATCGCTTATGGCGCCCTGGCTAATATCGGCTACGGCGGCACGCTGGGACAGAACTACCCGTTCATCTATACCATCCTTAACCAGGCCAGCACCTCATACGTTCCCCTCACGCTCTCCAATGGCCAAACGGCAACCATGGAGAATACCTTCAGCACCATCAACCTCTCCGACCCCACGCAGATCAGTGGATCCGGCGTCAGCCTCTACGGCCGCCAATACAATTACCAGACGCCTTACATCCAAACCATTAACATGACAGTGCAGGACCAGTTCACCCGGCATGATTCGATATCGGCGGGATATGTGGGCACCTTGGGCCGTCATTTGGATAATTACTACGACACGCTGAACTCCCCCTCGGAGATCCTGCCCGTAAACACCTCGCAGACGAGCTACCTGCCTTTCCCCTCGTTCGCCCCCAACACCACCTACGAAACCACCAATGCCACTAGCGCTTACAAGGCTTTGCAGGCAACCTACGAGCACCAATTCGCCCGGGGACTGTCTTTGCTGGGCAATTGGACCATGAGTAAATGCATGAGCGACCAAAGAACGCAGGCCAAAGGGACGCCCAACTATCGCGCTCCCTGGCTGCCCGGCTTCGGCATCCAGGGGGACTACAGCCTCTGCGACAGCGACGCCACCAACATCGTTCACATTGCGGGCTCCTACGATCTGCCGGTGGGCCGGGGACGCACTTACGCCAGCCACCTGAGCCGCGCGGAGGACGCGGTCCTGGGCGGATGGTCGGTGAACTTCATTTACACCTACCAGGGCGGTCAGCCGCTCACCATTCCCTGCGCCACATCCACCACCTCCGATTTCGGCTGCGATGCGAATGCGGTGGCTGGCCAGAATATTTACGGAGGCCTGCACAATCAGCAGCAATGGCTCAATCCGGCAGCCTTTGCCACTCCTCCTGGAGCAACGGCGATCGGGCAAACCGACTACTCACCGCTGGGCCCACCGCCGGGGCAAGCCCGGGGGCCGGGATTTAATAACCTGGACTCTTCGATCTTCAAAAACTTCCACTTCTCTGACACCCTTTATCTGCAATTTCGAGCGGAAGCCTTTAACACGTTCAATAACCCGCAATTTGGCCAGCCCAGCCAAACGAATTACACGACCTCGACTTTCGGCGAGATCACCAGCCTGCGCAATGGTCCGCGGTTGTTTCAATTGGCGCTCAAGCTGTTCTTCTGAGGGTATGGACCAAGTGAGTGTTGAGTTTCACAATGTCCCGCATCCGGCGAAAAAACCCGCGCCGGATGCGGGGCGTAAACAGACAATCAAAACCCTAGCCAAACGGATTTGAAATTCCCGGTCCACACCGATGAGGTTGAAAGTTGAAAATCGAAAGTTGAAAGTAAGCCGGTAGTTCAGATTGTCGAACACATTCTGCATGCACTTCCGGGGTAAGAATCTAACTATGGCGAAACGGCTAATTCCACCGCCCAGAGCGCTCATCTGCGCCACGCTTTTTTTCTGTCTGTTTCCGTTGGCGGCCGCGGTTAGGGGCGGCCGGCAAATTCCCCCTTCGTCTCAGGCTGCTGCTTCCGAACTCGTGCTCGAGGGCGTGGTGGGCGGCGCGCAAAATCATACTTACATTCAGGTGCCGTTCACCGTGCCTCCCGGTGTCAAGCGGGTCACGCTGACTTTTACCTACACCGGCAAGGAGCAGCATACAACGCTGGATCTGGGGTTGCTCGATTCCGCCGGGCTTCGCTGTTGGAGCGGCGGCAACAAATCCCTGATCACCCTAGGGTTTTCCGACGCGACACCCGCCTGCCTTCCCGGTCCCCTTCCTCCGGGCGAATGGAATGTGCTGATCGGCGTGCCCAACATTCGCGCGCAAGTGCAATCGCACTACACCGTACACGTGTACTTCTCGTTCGAGGGTGCGGTGGCAAGTGAGCCTGAGGTGTTGCGCGTGCCGCTCAGTGCGGGGCCGGCCTGGTTTCGCGGCGATCTCCATACGCACACCGCCCATAGCGATGGGCAATGTTCCAGCCAGAAAGGAAAGATGGCGCCTTGCCCGGTCTTCTTTACCGTCGATGCTGCCGCCCGTCGCGGACTCGATTTCATCGCCATCACCGACCATAACGCAACCTCGCAATATGAGGCCATGCGCGAGCTACAGCCTTACTTCGACAAAGTGCTGTTGATTCCGGGCCGCGAGATCACGACCTTCCAGGGCCACGTGAACTTTCTCGGCACAACCGATTTCCTTGATTTCCGGCTGGGAAGCAAAGAAGTTCCTGACATGGATACCTTATTGCGGAACGCCGATCGCCTGGGCGGGGTGACCTCGATCAATCACCCCGCCGTCCCCAGCGGCGAGATGTGCATGGGTTGTGGATGGACACCGGCCTCAAGGGTAGATATGCACCTGCTGACCGCCCTTGAGGCGGTAAATGGCGGCAGCGAACAGTACGGCATTTCCGACATTCCTTTTTGGAACAAGGAACTGGACAGCGGTTACCGGCTGACGGGGATTGGAGGGAGTGATAATCACCGGGCCGTGCAACCGCTCGATCAAATCGGCTCGGTAGGGAGCCCGACGACGGTCGTGTATGCCACGGAGCTTTCCACGCCCGCGATTCTTGCCGGCATCCGCGCCGGGCATGTCTTCATCGATCTGGCGGGGACCCGGGATCGCCTCCTCGAAGTAACCGCGCGAGCCCGGGACCAGGTCGCCCACATGGGAGATCTTCTCAACGCCAGTAAGGGCGAGACCGTGGTCTTTGATCTGCACGTAGCCGCCGCAGCCGGAGGAAAGGTCCGCTGGCGGGAGGACGGTCAGGACGTGCCTTTCACTGCCGGCGCGAATGTTTCAGCCGCCGATCAGACTTCTCCCATGTCATGGGTGAGCGACGGCCATCGTCATTGGTTTCGTGCGGAAGTGGTGGGTTCCGACGGAAAGCTGTGGCTGCTGGGAAATCCCGTCTACGTTAACTGGAACATCTCTAATTAAGCAGGTAGCACAGCGCGGCGGAGCCGCAACCCAACGATCAGGCCATTCTTATTCTCGTAATACCGCAAATAGAACGAGTGTCCCGCTAAAAAAACAAGATTTTACGGTATCGCAAGGGGGAGTTGTGTTTTGACTCCGCGGCTCTGGGCTTTCCCCCTCAAGGGCCGCAGACTTCAAGGGCAAGTCTGCGCGACCACTTCAGGGAAAAGCCGGCGCTCCCCGCCAAGGCGGGGCAGGCGCCGAGCGCCGCTACGGAGGGCCTGCGACTTCAGACCCAAAGGATTTTAAGTAGCGCCGACCTTTAGGTCGGCACGTGCTGAGCTAAAGCTCAACGCTACGACTGATACTGATTTGACATCAAACGTAGAGTATTAGAGAATAGGGGCAGGGGGTTCCCATGCGTCTTCCTGCCCAGATCGAACCTTGGCTGTCCACCGTAGACCTGCAA
>JBEKAD010000066.1:0-13124 GCA_050018435.1 Terriglobia bacterium | reverse complement strand
CTCCTACGGTGCTTCCTCCGTCGAGAATCCTGCCAACACCACCGGGGAAGGAACCGCCGCAAGCTCTCGCCGAGGATTTGGCGGCCCTCGGTTATCCAGGTTTTTCTTATCTCCGCTCCCGACGCAGGAAGAGAAACCCTGGAGAGGTTCTCCTCACCGCCCTGGCCCAGGACCACCTCGAAGCCCGGCTTGCGGAAGCGCTACCGTGGCTGCTGGTCCGCTATTGGGACACGGATCCCAACTGGCTGGTGGAACAGGCAAAGCTACACGACCTTCAGAATCGGACGGGTTTTGTCGTGACTCTGGCGCGACAATGGGCCGAGAGAATGCCACACGATCAGAAGCGAGTTGGAGCTCTCCAGGAACTGGAGAGAAACTTGGAACGGAGCCTGCTCGCCCGCGAAGAGGCTTTCGGCAAAGGGTCTTTCTCGCCGAGTGAACTGGCTTGGCTTCGGGTGAATCGATCCGAGGATGCGAAACGCTGGAATCTACTGACCAACTGGACAGTGGAGAACCTGTCCTATGCAAGCCAACCGAATCCGTGAACACGATTTGCGCTCGCCGAATCGCACTTGGGTTCGTCGTGGGTTCTTGGGGAAAGGCGGCACCGAAGTCAAGACCTTTTCGCCGTGGTTTTCTGGGCGTCAAGTTCACCATGGTGTCCATCGTCGAGGCAGTGGTTGAGAGGCCAAGGGGCAACGGAGGAGCAAATTCACCGTGCGGGTGGAACGGCGCATTGCGACGGGGAGTCTGCGAACACGTCCTTCTCGACCATGAGGGTATGTGTCCTGACGGGTCGGCGGGAGAAGTGGAGAAAGCGGTGAAACTGGGTAAACAACGGATGGGCGCCGAAATGACCAAGGAGGCGGTTCTAACATGAAAGCGGCTGTCTACTATGGCGCGGGGGACATCCGGGTCGAGGATCATGCTGAGCCCGCTCCGACCTCGGAGAACCTGATTGCAAAGGTGCGCTGTTGCGCTCTCTGTGGCACGGACCTGAAGCTGGCAACCATTGGCTACCCGCGCTGTCACCCTCCTCGGATCATCGGGCATGAAATGGTGGGCGAGATCGTGCATGTGGGCTCCCAGGTGGAGGGCTTCACCCTCGGCGACCGAATCACGCTAGCGACGACCGTAAGCTGTGGGCAATGCGCTTATTGCGCTTTGGGTCTGGGAAATCTCTGCCCGAACGCTCAACCGATCAGCTACGACTTTGATGGGGCCTTGGCGGAGTATCTGGCTATCCCGCCGCTAGCCTTGGCGGTAGGGAATGTCATTCGGGTTCCGGATTCGGTCCCCGATGAATCCGCCGCTCTCAGTGAGCCTTTGAGTTGTGCCATTAATGCCCACCAGCTTGCCGGGCTGAAGGCCGGAGATAAAGTCCTCATCTTGGGAAGCGGACCCCTGGGAGCTATACACGCCGAACTGGCCAAGGCCGAAGGGGCCGCTGAAGTAATGATCGTAGGACATAGCGAGCTGAGGCTCGCGCTACTGCGTGGATTGCGTAACGTGCTGGTGATCGATGGCGATCATCAAGATGTGGCCGCGCTGGTGAACGAGCGCACCAACGGGCTGGGTGCGGACATCGTTATCGTCTGTGCCCCCGCGCGCGAGGTCATGGAGAAATCGATCCAATACGCGCGCAAAGGGGGAGCGGTGAGTCTCTTTGCCAGTCTTCCGAAAGGAGCCGCAGAGATGGCTCTTGACAGTCGTACGATTCACTATGGAGAGCTGCGGATCGTGGGATCCTCCGACTCTCGACCCGAGCATGTGGAGACGGCAATCCGCTTGATGGCGGAAGGAAAGATCGACACCCGGAACATCGTTACCCATCGGATAAACCTCACAAATCTCCACGCGGGATTGGATTTGATGAAGAACCGACGGTGCTTAAAGGTAGTGGTTTATCCGAAGGATTGGAAAGATGAGACTTAACAAAAAAGTTGCGGTCATCACCGGAGGCGGGAGCGGAATCGGCGC
The DNA here is from genome assembly GCA_050018435.1 of Terriglobia bacterium. Taxonomy (GTDB): domain Bacteria; phylum Acidobacteriota; class Terriglobia; order UBA7540; family UBA7540; genus Bog-366. The sequence continues at coordinate 11,144 of JBEKAD010000066.1, read as the reverse complement.
GGCGATCTGCCGGATGTTCGCCGCAGAAGGAGCGGCCGTTGCCGTTACCGATATCCGCTTGCCGGCTGCGCAGGAGATCGCCGCGGAGATCGTCCGCGCCGGCGGGCGGGCGGGCAGTTGGGCTTTTGACGTTTCGGACCGACCGGCGGTGGAGCAGGCTGCCGACCAAATAGAAAAGCAGTTGGGGCCGATGGATATTTGGGTAAACAACGCGGGCATCTCTCCGATTGTTCCCTTTCTGGAGTGCAGCGAGGAGCTGTGGGACCAGACACTGCGGATCAATTTAACCGGAGCTTTTATTGGCTGCCAGGCCGCGATCCGGCGCATGCTACCCCGTCGCCAGGGGGTGGTGCTCAATATGTCATCCCAGTCCGGCAAGGTCGGCAATAGCCAGTACGCGGCGTATTGTGCCAGCAAATTTGGCATCATCGGCCTGACACAATCCCTGGCCGTCGAGTTTGCTGGAGATCGGATCCGAGTGAATGCCCTATGCCCTGGGGTTGTGATGACCCCGCTTTGGGATAAGATGTTGGGTGACTATGCGCGCAAGCGAAACCTGAAGCTGGAAGAAGTTGGTCCGTACCTGGAAAGAAAAATTCCCCTGGGAAGGCTTTGCACGCCGGAGGATGTTGCGCGCACCGCCGTCTTTCTTGCCAGCGATGATGCCGCTTATCTGACCGGCCAAGCCATCAACGTTTCAGGCGGAGCGGTCATGCATTGAGGAAACGATCATTTCCGCTGCAGGTTAGAACCAAGACGCGAGGCTCAAATGCCCCTAATAACAGACTATCATCAAGTTAAGGATATCTACCGGGAGGCGGCCGGGTTGGGGGTGGCGTTGCCGGTTTTTTGCGCGGAAGACAGGGAGACCCTCGAGGCGATCCTCGCCTCCGCCCTCGAGTTAGGGAGGGAGATTGGCGTGGATGACCTGCCCATCGTTCCCGCGTGGACGTCGCGCTATCCGGCGCGGGGGCAGATGACTCTCGTCACCGCCTGCGGAGATCCAAGGGTTGGTAATGAGCTGATGTTTTCCGACCTCAAGGTGTATGCCGGAGAAGCCAGCCCTTATCGTAAACTCCGTGTCCTGCCCCATCTCGATCATGCTTTCCCTTGGCTGGATGGAGACATCCTCGATCAGTCCGTAGGTCGTTTTGCCTCCGTGATGTTCGATGCCAGTGAAAAGCCCATTGAGGAGAACATCCAGCTAACCGCTCAGTATGTTGAAAAGGTCCGGGGCCGAGTAGTTGTTGAGGGCGCCGTTGATGAGATTTATGAAGCTTCGGACACGGAGGCAAAGAACGAACCCACCACGGTCGCCCAGGCACGTCGTTTCCTCAGTGAAACCGGTGTCGATATCCTTGTCCCCAACGTGGGAACCGAACACCGTGCCACGGTCGGACAAGCGCATTACCGTTCAGACCGCGCTCGCGAGATCAGTGCAGCGGTCGGCAAAGTGCTCTGCCTCCACGGAACTTCTTCCGTAAGGCCGGAGGACCTGCCGAAACTTCCCACGGATGGCTTCGTGAAGGTCAACATCTACACAACCCTTGCCGTTACGGGGGGGCAGGCCCTCGCCCGCCACGTGCTGGATAACCTGGGAAATATTCTCAGCGAAGATCAGCTTAAAGAATTGGTGGAGCAAGGCGTTCTCGGAGCCGGAGTTTTGTCTCAAGATTACAGCCAGACAAAGTGGCCTATAAAGCCGAAGTTGCAATATGTGGCCAATCCACTCCGCCGAGATGCATGGTTCGCCGCGGTGAGAGATCGGTGCCAGGAGTTCCTGAGGGTATTAAACTATGGGAAATATGGAAAATGAAACGAGCTGAGATCAAAGTCCCGAGCCCCGTATCCCGAATCCCCAGCCCCCCGCCATTAAGATCGGCGGACTCTCAGCCGCGGCGACACCGAGGCTACCCGCCGGCCTGCGTGGGCGCTTTTCCACACCCGGCTTCACGCTCGAGGAACCCGCGAAACCGATTCGGGGGGTTCTGGTGAAACCGTCCTCCGATCCGTGTGCTCACTCGGCCGGTGTAAGGGGTGGCGCAGGGTATTCTGGAAGCGTGGATTTATTCCTATCCGCGCGTTTCACCTCTAATTCATCAAACAGTATGGACGGATTCACAATGCTGTGGGGAATGTTCTGAGCCCGGTTCCCGACGTACACGTCATCGCCAGCCGCAACCAAATCATTGCGCAGCGAGCGGACGTCGAGGTCCGCGAAAACGGCGCCCCGGATGAGTTCCTCATGCCCATCTTTGGCCCAAACTCGGTAAAGCAAGCGGGGATCGCGCAGGCCAGACAGGGCCTCCACGTAATATCCATACGGCTGCTCGCGCTGCTGGCACAGCTCGATGAGTTTCTTCTTCAACTCATCCCGCGGTACCCTCTCGGACGCGGTGACGATCAGGTTTCCCAGGCTCGGCTCGGGCGGACTGGCGGGCAACCGAGCTCGGCCATGGCCGTTGGAGCTGGGGAAGTCGCGAATAGGCTGCCGGCCCAACAAATAGTTCACGAGCTTCCCCTTCTCGACCGCCAGCACCCGCACGGCTTTTACACCCTCATCATCAACTTCGTAGTGGCCGAGCAAGGGCTTCCCGTCATAGGACGCCAGCGTGGGATCGTCCACGACGGATAGAAAATCGGGAAGCACGCGGCTCTTGTAGCTGGATGCAAACGCGCCCCGGGTACGCGCAGGCTGCCCCAAATTTGGCCTGAGACCGCGAATGTTCTGGCCCACTAAGTCCGCAAACACGGTGGAAGCAGCGTGGCCGGAGAAAAGCACTGGGCCCCTGTACTCTTCATCGGCAAGCGGCGCAGCGCGCAAGTTTTTCAAGGTGCTGATCATTTCTGTGGCACGTGCAAGGAGCTTTTCAGTCGTGGGGAGGTCCTGCAAATCATTTACGGCGTAGGCAGCGGACTGGTCCAACTGCATCCCATCGGATGCCTGAGTACTCGCCGCAAGGAGCACCTGATAGCTCGTCTCGCCGGTTCGGACGGTGCTGCCTTCGGAGTTGACGAAGTAACGGTTCACGGTGTGGAAATCGATGGATGAAGTCATGGACTGGACTTGCGGATCAGTTTTGTAAAGCGCCGTCGCTTCCTGGATGGTCTTGAGCCAGGGGGTAGCATCCGCGTCGAGCTTGGCCAGCGGCTGAAGGTGTTGCACGGGATCAGCGTGCGCGAAATCGTCCACGGGCTGGTCAACTTTCAACTGCTTGAGTTGTGCTTGCTTGGCAGCCAGAGACTCGGTGGCGGACTTATAGGCTCGGTCGGTGGCCAGCCAGAGGTAATTGCGCAGGGCGAGCTCGTCGTCATCCAAGGGGGCGAAATCAAACGTCCCCTCCCCCTGTCCGAAATAGCTGTCCTGCTTGTAGTCGCCCACGCGGATCACCACCCGCAGAAAGCGAAGCCGCACGCGCAGGTTCGAGCGCAGGGCGCCATAAGCCGCTTCCGCGATGCACCCCTCCATGTCCACGACCTGATAGTCGATATAGTACGGCGCCGCCATCTGCTCCAGCTTGAGTTGTGACTTGGAGCGTTCGAGTTCGATCTTCATCGCCCGCAGCACGGGATCCTCAGGGGTGGAGGCGGGGCTTCCCCCTATGGGACCGGCCTCGGCTGAAACCAGGACCACGATCGCAAGCATCAACGTGCACGTCAATTTCGCCAGCTTAGCGCTCATCGCGCGCCTCCCGTCTTCGCCGGGAACGCGGCTTCGCTGCGGTCGAAACCAGGGGGCGGCAGGATGGGTGGCCGGTTCAGGGAGTGTTGCCGTTTCTGCACTTCAATTTCGGAGAACAACATGGCAGGGGCGGCGGCGGAGACGGGGACACTTCCTGATTCTGCGCCACAGATGCCATTGAAGATGTCCGTCGTGTCACCCGTCAGCAGGATGCGGTTCAGGGCAGCCAGAGGTGTGCCCACGATATCGACACCACGCACGAGTTCGTCCGGGCGGCCATCAGGATAGACTCGCCACACCAGGACGGGCAAGACCTGGAACACCTGCGGCAAGGCCCTCTGCGTCAGGGTAAACCCGCCTTGAATATCCTCGAAATATAGGCCGTAAGGTTTGCTTTGTTTCTTGACCTCGTCGATGAGTCGCTGGCGAAGTTCGACGTCCTTTACCGTACGCGTCGAGGTTACGATCAGGTTCCCTTGTCGCCCACTGGGCATTAACCCTGGTTGCGCGCGCCCGTGCCCATTCGACACGCTGAAACCCTTGATGGGGAGACGCGACATCAGGAAATTCTTCAGAACACCGTTGGTGATGACGTTAACCGCCGTGGCCGGCATGCCCTCGTCGTCATACGTGTACCAGCCTCCGAGTTCGATGTCATTCAAGGTGCGCCGGGTCGGGTCGTCAACCACACTTAAGAATTCCGGCAGCACCTGCGTGTTCACCTTCTTCGTGAAGGTCTGTCCTTCTTCCTCCCCACGCTGCCGGTGACCTTCCAATCGGTGCCCCAGCACCTCGTGAAAGAACACGGCGGCGGCTCGGCCGGAGAGCAGTGCGGGTCCATCATAAGGCTCCGCGAGCGGCGCCGTGCGTAAGGCCTTGAGATCCGCGGCGATCTTGTCCACTCGTGTGGCGATCTCCGCCTCCCCCGGCAGGTGTCCCACGGTCTCCGCTTGAAAGGTTTCGACCCGCACTAACTCCATCCCATCATCCGCCTGGGTTTCCCCCTCGATCATGAGTCTCGCCAGGGTTGATGGAAGCACTTCGCGGCTGCCCTCGCTGGAAACAAAGTGCCGCCGGGTATCCTCCACCATCACCACGACGGCGGAACGATAAATGTACGGGTACTTGCGGAATGGCTCGGAATACTTGCGTACCATCTGTTCCAACAGCGGTTGGTCCGGAAAGGGAGGCAGCTCGCTGTGATCCGCATGGACCTGCGGCGACTCGGTTGAAAAGTCGGGCGACGTGTCTTCTTCCTTCGCGTTGACCTCGGTCGAGGTTTTCACGTTCAGATACGCTCTCGACGCCTTGCGGTATTCGCCGTAGCTCAACTGCCACAGCACGTGGGCAACGGCATCGGCGTCATTGTCGAGCGGGAGTGGCCCGGAACTGATGGCCGAAGAACGATTCCTCTGATGACTGTTATCCAGGGCAGGACTTCCAACGCGTAAGATCACGTCGGCGGTCCGTGTGCGCGTGTGCGCGGAATTGACGAGACTGCCTTGGCTGCCAACGGCCACCGCCCTGCTTTGATCATGAACCGAATAACTCATGAAGTAAGCAGGGGGGTCCAGTTTCCCCAGTTGGTCGCGCCCCCGCTGCAACTCTCGTTCCATCGTGGAGAGCAGGGCGTCGTCGGTTTTCTTCGTACGCTTTGGCCCCGAGCTGCCGGCGTCAGGCGTCAAACAAACTGCTACCAAGAACCCTACGGTAACAGCTCGAAACAGCGTTTTCATCCCGGACACTTCATTCTCCTAATCCCAGCAGGCGGGCACGCAATCTCTTCCAGGTTGTGTTGAGGTTCGCCACTGCCAGGGCAGGAATCCAGTGAACCTCTGCAAGATGGGCTGGGTCATCCCTTTTGAATATCTCGGCCGAGACGCTAATATACTCGCGCCCGTCCCCGCACACAAGCTTTGGGTGCTGTCCTAATTTGAACGTAGCGCCGCCCTTTAGAGCCTGCCCTGAGCGGAGTCGAAGGGGCGGCACCTGCCGGGCTGAAGCCCGGCGCTACACCTGAGATTAGGACAGCACCAAGCTTTGATGCTACTCACGCGCGAATGTCTTGATGCGCGCCGCAAGTCGTGCCACAATGCCGCGCGTCGTTATCCTCAATAGGAGTCTTCCTATGATTCTCCAAATAATCCATCGATCCTTTCTTCGCGCTGGCACGCGAGCCCTGCTGGCCGGCGCTCTGATTCTCGCGCCGGTGGCGCGCCTGGCCGCGCAGACGCCCGTCGATCCGGACGTCGCACGCCGCACGCAGTGGTTCCGCGAGGCCAAGTTCGGAATGCTGATAACCTGGGGCCTCTACTCGATTCCCGCCGGTGAGTGGAAGGGCCAAGAGATCCGTGGCATCGGCGAGTGGATCCAAAACCGCGCGCGTATTCCGATGGCAGAGTACGCGCAGCTTGCCCCGCAGTTCAATCCGGTGAAGTTCAATGCCGACGAATGGGCCATGCTGGCGAAGCAAGCCGGTATGCGCTATATGGTGCCGATGCCGAAGCACCATGATGGTTTTGCCCTGTTCGCCACCCAAGCGAGCCCTTACAACATCGTGGACGCCACGCCTTTCCACCGCGACCCCATGAAGGAATTGTCAGAGGCGTGCCGCAAGCAAGGGCTGCGCATGGGCTTCTACTATTCGCAGGCGCAGGACTGGCATCAACCAGGAGGCGCCGTCAGCGGGGGGCCGTGGGACCCGGCCCAGCAGGGCGATTTCGATGACTACCTCAACAAGGTCTCGCTTCCGCAAGTTCGGGAATTGCTCACCCACTATGGGCCCATTGCCCTCCTCTGGTTTGACACGCCCTACAACATGACGCCCGAACGAGCGCAGCGTTTCGTCGATCTGGTGCGCCAGCTTCAGCCCGACTGCCTGATCAACGGACGGTTAGGAATCAAGCAGGGCACCGACTATTCCTCCATGGGAGACAATGCGGTGCCTGACCACGTTTTGGAAGGCGCTTGGGAGACTCCCGCGACCATCAACGACACCTGGGGTTACAAGAAGAATGATCACAACTGGAAGCCCGCCGACATCCTCATCTTCCGGCTGGTCGACATCGTGAGCAAAGGCGGCAACTACCTGCTCAACGTCGGCCCCACCGCGGAGGGCGTAATTCCGGAGGAAAGCGTGAAGGTGCTGCAACAGATGGGCGCGTGGCTCCAGGTGAATGGCGAAGCTATTTATGGCACGGGCCCGACGCCGTTTGGCGCCGAACTGAAGTCGTCAGCAATTCATGACAGCCACTTCCAATATCAAAAGCCCACCGGCTGGCGTTGCACCACGAAGCCCGGAAAGGTCTACATTCATCTATTCGATTGGCCCAAGGGTTCTTTCCGCCTCGAGGACCTGCAAGGGAAGGTCACGGGCGCACGTCTGCTGGCGGCCCCCCAGCACAAGCTGAAGTTCAAACAAAAGGGTTCCGCCGTGGTGGTCACGCTGCCCGCAACAGCGCCCGGGGAAATTGCCAACGTTCTGGCGCTTGATGTGAAGGCGGGCGGGAATTAAACGAGCCTCAAGACAAGTAGTCTAGCCCAGAGAAGACACCACGTCATGCCTTCGGCCACCTGCCGGCGACGGTTTGGCGTCCCTTCTGTGGGGCATTCTGTCATGCTATTTTATTGTCTCGACGGGTTTCTGTAACTGGCCTTCTTTTCAGTGTGTTCTCAGCTTTGGTGGGCAAAAAAGCCCTCTTCCGACCCATTGTTTTCAATATGTTCTCAGCGTTGGGCTTTTTTGCTTCGGATGGACATTAAGTCGCCACGTGTTTTGTACGGGTTGAGGCCCGGTAGATGGCATCGTTAATTCCTTCTCGCGCCGCGCACTGTCCGAGGGTCCGCAGCTTGCGCCGCGGGGGATTTCTGGTGCCCTAATCCGCGCGGCATCGTCCCCGTACTCTCCCCTTTCCATAACCTACAATAGGATTACCAATTTGTCAAGAGAATAATGCGTCACGCCTCGGGGGTGGCGCAGTCATTGCTCTCGATGTCTGGAGCCCTTGGGAACCTGCGTCAGCCCTTCCCGTTTTCCAGGCCACAGTCCGACGGCCCATGGACCAAACAGCGAATACACAAAAAGCTATGTATGTGCCGCCAGGGCTTGCCATGTGGTAGATTAGGGCCTGTGGGCAAGTATGAGGAGTAAACATGCACAAGTATGAAATCATCATCTATTGGAGCAACGAGGACCAAGTCTTCGTTGCCGAAGTCCCGGAATTGCCGGGTTGCATGGCCCATGGCAACACTCAGGAAGCGGCCCTCGCACACGCCAACGAAGCCATTCAATTATGGATCGACACCGCCCGGGAATTTGGCGATCCCATTCCGGAACCAAAGGGCGAAAGGCTCATGTTGGCTTAGGAATGCAAGTCCAGTCGCACCGCATGCCAACACTGAAGACCTTTCCCGCCAGCGATTACCTTTACACTTTTGCCTTTTGCCCTTTGCCTTTTGACTTTCTTTTGTAGTTCTACCGTCTACGCGCTCTTCGTCTCCTTGCGTGGGGGAGCGGAGTGAATAGGGTTGCCCTCGAGGACGTGGGCGGCTTCCATCCAGTCTTCGGCGAGGGTGGGATGGGCGTGGATCGTGTGGGCAAGTTCTGCGGCGGTTAATTCCGCGCGGATCGCCACCGCCGCTTCCGCGATCAGGTCCGTGGCGTGGGGACCGATGGCGTGCGCTCCCAGAAGCTGATCCGTCTCCGCATCCGCCACCCACTTCACAAAACCAATGGGCTCGCCGATGGCCAGCGCTTTCCCCAGTGCGCCCATCAGATATTTCCCCGTCTTGATCTTCCTGCCCTGCTGCTGGGCCTCCAGCTCGCTGAGGCCGACCGTGCCAATTTCGGGTGAGGTGAAGATGCAATTGGGAACCAAAGTTTCGTTCTTGTGCAGGTAGCGGCCACAGGCGTTTTCTGCGGCCACCAATCCCTGCGAGGTGGCGGCGTGAGCCAGCAGCGGGCCTCCGGTGACATCGCCAACGGCATAAATGGTGGCGACGCGCGTTCTGCCGTAGGCGTCAACGTCGAGGAAGCCTCGGTCATTGGGGGCGAGTCCAGCATTTTCCAACTTCAGCGCTTGGGTCACTGGCTTGCGGCCCAGAGCCACCAGCAACAACTCCGCTTCCAACTTTTCCTGCCCGGCCCGGCCCCGCACGCCGCGGTCGTCCGCCGCGATTTCTTCCAGCGTCACGCCGGTCAGGATGCGGACGCCCAGAGTCTTTTCCATGTGGCGGCGCAACTCCCGGCGGACATCCGCATCGATACCCGCGAGAATATCTTCCAAAAGCTCCACTATCGTCACCCGCACGCCCAGTTGCGCCAACATGCAGGCAAACTCGCAGCCGATGATGCCGCCACCGAGGATCAGCGTGGTGGCCGGTAGCGCGCGCAGGTTCAGGAAGCCCCGGCTCTCCACGATCCGCTCATGGCGCGGGAGGAACGCGGGCATGGCGGAGGCCGCGCCGGTGGAGATAATCGTCTTGGCAGCCGCAAGAATCACCGTTGCCGGGGTAGCGCCGCCCTTTAGGGCAGCACCTGCCGGGTTAGATCCTAGAGGAGTGGCAGGTGCCGGGCTAAAGCCCGGCGCTACGTCCGATACGTTCGGGTCCACTTGAATCCGATTGCGGCTCTGGAATGAGGCGCTGCCTTGAAAAACCGTTACGCCATTGGCCTTGAGCAACTGCTTGATGCCGTTGCGCAGCTTCTCGACCACCTGGTCCTTGCGGTCGGCCATCGCGGCATAATCAAAAGAGGCGTTGTCCACGCGCAGGCCCATCGCCCCGGCGGACTTGATGCGCGCGAACAATTCCGACGAAGCAATCAGAGTTTTGGTGGGGATGCAGCCCCAATTCAAGCAAGTGCCCCCCAGCTCTTCCTTCTCCACCAGCGCCACGGAGGCGCCCAGTTGCGCCGCCCGGATCGCCGCAGGGTAACCACCGGGTCCGGCGCCAATCACCACTATATCGAACGCTGCCACAGGCTTATCTCCTCAAGGGTTTTTCGAATCGAGTTCAGGAAACGCGCCGCCAGAGCCCCGTCGATCAAGCGGTGATCGCTAGACAGGGTCATCTTCATCATCGACCGGATCACGACTTGATCGTCTCGAACCACCGGCTGTTTAGCGCCGCTGGAGACGGCAAGAATGGCGCTCTCGCCGGGATTGATAATCGCCGTGAAATTCTCCACATCCATCATACCCAAATTGGAAATCGTAAACGTGCTCCCGGTCATCTCCGCAGGGGTAAGCTGCCCCGCCCGCGCCTTCGCGGTCAGCTCTTGCGCCCGCGCGTGAATTTCCGCCAAGGTCAGCTCATTGGCCTGGCGGATGACCGGGACCAACAGCCCTTGCTCCAGCGCCACCGCCAAGCCCAAGTCGATGCTGCTGTGCCAGCGGATGCTCTCGCCATCGGAGGTGCTGTTGACGATGGGAAACTGCTCGAGGGCGAGCGCCGCGGCTTTCAGGATAAAATCCGTCAGCGTGTACGACGTTTGTAGGGGCACGCCATGGCGTGCCCCTACCTTTAGTTCGGCCCGCAACGCCTCCAGTTCCGTCACATCGGCGGATACCGTCACAAAGAAGTGCGGCGCGTGGGTGTAACTCTCCGTCAGGCGCTGGGCGATGATCTGCCTCATGCGCGACAGGGGCTTGGGCCGCTCCGCCAGGAGGCGCTCAATGTCGGCTACGGTGAACTGGCTCGCATCATCTTTCTGCCCGAGACCGAGCACGTCGATTCCCTCGCGCGCCGCCAACTTCTTCGCGGTGGGGGTGATGCGCAGGCGGCCGTAACCTTGGGCTTCAAGGTACTGCTTCACATCGCGTTCCACGATTCGCCCGCTGGGGCCCGTGCCCACGATAGGGGTGGGATCAATGGCGCATTCTTTGGCCAGTTTCGCGGCGCGGGGACTGATCCTGAACAACTGCGGCTCCGCAACGGCGGGTGGGGAAGGCACGTCGGGAAGTTCGGTGGATTCCCGCCTTCGCGGGAATGACGAGGGTGCCGCCGCTCTCTCGCGAACTGGAGATGAGGGTGCAATCTCCCGGACCGGTTCGCGGGCTTCGGACCTCGGACTTCGGACTTCGGATCGAGGTGTTGGAGGGAGCACGACTTCCGGAACTGGCTCGCCGGGTTCGCCCACAAAAGCCACCGTGGATTGCACGGGGACGGTCACTCCCTCTCCCGCGACAATTTTCAGGAGGGTGCCAGCAAAAAAGCTCTCCACTTCCAGCAGGGCCTTGTCGGTTTCGATTTCGAAAAGAACGTCGCCCTTGGCGACGGTCTCGCCCACTTGCTTGCGCCAGCGAACGATGGTGACCGTCTCTTCCGATTGCCCTAATTTGGGCATGACCACAGCTTTGACCATGCAGCTCTTCCTATTTTAGATTTTGGATTTGCGATTTTGGATTGAAGAAAGAGCATGAGCAAGTGTGGTTTTAATCCAAAATCCAAAATCTAAAATCCA
>JBEKAD010000065.1:0-14992 GCA_050018435.1 Terriglobia bacterium | reverse complement strand
CGGGATGCAGGATAATATCGTTCTCAACGTACTCCTTGAAGCCCTGCTTGGAAACCTTCACTGTGTAGGTGCCAACCGTCAGGCTGGGCAGCACATAAATGCCGGCGCCATTGGTTTCGGTCGAAACAACCACTTTTGTATCTTGGTTAGTGACGTCCACTTTCGCCGCGGGAACGACGGCCCCGGAAGAATCCGTGACGGTTCCCGTGATCGAAGCGGTAGTAGACAATTGAGCCTTCGCCACGCCTCCGAAGGCAAGCAAAAGCCCAATCCCAAAGACAACCAACAATACCCTGGGGACAAAACCAGCTCTCCCAGAGTCCACGCAGTCTTTTCTCATGAGAGTCTCCTTTGAGTCCGGGCTCGGGAGCCGACTCCCGGGCTGCGGAAAATGTGGTCTGTTATCAAATTGAAGGACAAGGCGTACCCGGACAAAAGATGAATCTGGGCACCCCAACCGCAACCAAACCCCTCGCGGGCCGACCCGCCTCCTAGCATCGCGGACTCGTGCGAAGGGATCCCAAACCCGACGCCTGAAGAGATGACACGAATGCCAGTTGGTACCAAACTAAACACTATTCCACCTGCTTCACCGGACAACTACCTTACGGGGGAGATTAATGGAGGCGGACCCCAAAGTCATGCACTCCGAAGTGCGATTCCAGTTGGTTCAGCGTCTTCTCGCCCCGGATCGCCTCGATCACCACCCGCGCCTTGAACTTGGCACTGTACTGTTTCCGCGTCGTCGAGCGCTGGCGGGCACGAAAACCGCGGACCTCACACACCGGAGGTCCGCGCTGCGCTTGCTTTCAGGCGGCCTGTCGTCTAACCGAGATTACCTCCGCTCAAGACCGCATGAAAAAGCGGAGGGGTGAAGCGATAGGTTAACTAGAATATCAGCTCCAACGCTGCTTGCATGTTCCGCGGCGAGATGGCTGAGCTGGTGATCGTCCCGTAAGCAGCGCTGGAAGGATTCACATTGGGGGAACCGAATTGCTCCCGGTTGAACGTGTTAAACAGTTCCCATCGAAATCGGAGCTTGAAACGCTCGCTCAGATTAGTGTCTTTGAAGAGGGCCATATTCCAACTGTCGAGCGCGTCTGCGCGCAAGCTATTGAGACCAAAAGGTGCGCTACTTAGGGTGAATGCCGGCAAGGGCTTCATGGCGGCTAAATTGAACCAATCGCTCGGAGTGCGCTGGCTGCGCGGTAGCGTGGGATTCACCCCGGCATTGATGACCACGGGCGTTGACAGGAAAACTGGAAAACCGCTCTGGAATAGTCCCTGCAAATTATACTGCCATCCGCCAATAAATTTTGCAGCCGCTCCGCTCTTCCATCCGTATCTCCTGCCCGGACCAAAAGGAAGCTGATACACGCTGGAAACAGTAATGCGTTGGGGTGCATCGTACCAGCTTATCATCTTGCTGGGACCCGGATCCTGCTGGTTAATATAACGGAAATCGTCCAGCGACTTCGACCAGGTGTAAGTCCCCAAAATGGTTAGCCCATAGGAATAGCGCTTGGTGGCGGTCACCTGGAGGGAGTTATAGTAGGTCATCCCATCGGACTCGCGTGATTCGTCCACTCCTGTGAATTCCGGATACCTATTCAACAGGTTCCCAATGGAGATGGTGGACGCACCCAAAGCGCTACTGGAAGAGATTAGACCCACGAAAGGATTAGGGATGGTCGTCTGCAAGGTGCTGCCGAGGGAAAAGTATTGGGCCGGAAGATAAACGAACTGCGTGTCAGATTCGTTAATGCCCGACGATGAGAAAGCCGCCGTCTGGCTGGGGGTCCCGACGGGAATGTGAAACGCATTCTCCCCGACGTAATAGACCTCCAGCATGGTATTCGGAGTGAGCTGGCGCTGCACGCCAAAATTCCAGCGTGCATTGTAGGTGGGGTGGGCGGTCTGGTCGGAAAACCCAATGGAGGTTCCCAGCAGGGTGGCCAGGCCCAGGCTCGCCCCAGTCGGCGCGATAAAACCGTTGGGAAACGGATTGTTCAGCAGGTTGGTGGGTGTGACACCATCAATGGTGGCGGTCACGGGTGTTGAGCTACTGAACCCCGATTGTTTGTCGAAGTCGGAATAAAACATCGAATAGAAGTACCCAAAACCACCTCGCAGGACGGTCTTCTGGGTTAAACGGTAGGCGAACCCGATCCGCGGGCTGAAATCCTTCCATATGGTGGGCGCCCAGCGCCGGTGTGAAGGAGTGGCAAAAAGCAACCCCCCCAAGATCTCGCTGGAAAATTGACTCACCGGGAGCAGCGACGACGGGTGGAGGGCATAGTTTGTCGTAGCTTGCGCCTGAATGGGGTTCGGGGTATTGAACGCGAACCCCACATTCTGGGCGTTAAAACGATCATTGCCAGGCTGCCACGCCTCCCACCGCACACCCACATTGGCTGTAAATCTTGAACTCACACGGATATCATCCTGGAAATAAACGCCGTAATAGGGCGAATCCGACGCTTCGATGGCGGGAGTCGAGGCGAGGCTCGCGGTGGTGGGCGACAGGGTGCCAAGCAGAAACGAGGCGATGCCGTAACCACTTGTGCTGGACACCGTGTTGGGATTTGATCCTTGTGTAAATTTTCGATCGAAGTTAAAAGTAGCTCCGTTTCCGTAGCTACCCGAATTGTCCTGCTTCACCTGATACTGGTAGCCCCATTTCATATTCTGGCGGCCCTGCACGTGTCTCATATTAGCGTTAAAGCCCCACGTGACGTCATGATCGTATGACGTGGTTGAGTACCCAAACCCCGACATGTCAGCGATACTAAACGTGGGTATGCTGGGGGCCACCGAGGAAGCAAATGCCGACGAAAAACCCAAGCTCGCCAGGGGTTTTGCAGCCACGGGTTTCGGAGTATCATGCTCGTAATGTTGGTAGCTACCCGTGACCTCCAAAACTGTTGAAGGATTGATCGTGGAAGTCAAGCCGAGCACACCATCATGCATCTGGCTAACATCGTTCGCCGCCCCCGGGAGAATAAACGCGCCCGCATTGGTCGTGGTCTTATTCCACGACATGCGCCCAAAGAGGTGATTTTTCCGGTTGATCTCATGGTCGACTCGTCCCGAGATACCATTCAGGACGATTATCGAGTTCGAGCTGCGAACGAAGTTGTTAAGAGTTCCGGACCCGGTGGGCAGGGGAATAAGCGAAAGCAACCCCGTAGTGGCGGAATTAATCAGCGTCGAAGGCGTGATGATGTTGCCAGGGAACTGGGTGCGAATGTACTGGCCCGCGTGATTCGGATCGGCAACCGTTGAAAAAGGATTGTAGATATTAATGATCTGCCCGTTCGAAGCAAACGTCTGCGAAAAGTCCCCGGTGCGCTGCGCCGCCGTGGGAACGGTCCCAATGCCCGTAGCAGGGGTAGAGCTCCGAAGACCGTTGTAAGTGGCAAAGAAGAAGGTGCGATCGCGTCGGAGGGGACCTCCTACAGTCGTACCGAACTCGTTTTCACGGAACGGCGCCTTGTGGAGCCCTGCGCGATTGCTAAAAAAATCATTCGCGTTCAGGGCGCTGTTTTGCAGAAAGTCGTTGGCTGAGCCGTGAAGCTTGTTCGTCCCGCTCTTGGTTACCACCATGACTTCTGCGCCCCCTCCGTGGCCGTACTGTGCGTCATAGGAGTTCGTAATCACGCTCATTTCCTCGACCAGATCGACCGAAGGAAGGTAGGCGGGGCGATCGGTGAGGTTATCGGGACTGCCATCCAGCATAAAATCGTTAGTGCGATAGTTGGCCCCATTGGACGTAAAGTAGCCGGCTGCGCTCGTCGCGTCTCTACCCAGAGCGTAATTACCGGGCATCGTGGTCTGCACGACTCCTGGTGTAAGCAGAACCAGCATAAGGGCGTCTCTACCCTGCAATGGTATGTTGGATATCTGCGTACTGTCGATCACGGTCGCAAGCGTGCCCGAGTCGGTGTTTAGTAATGGCGCCGCGGCAGTCACTTGAACGGTTTGTGTTGTCTGCCCGACGTGAAGAGTAATATCGACGGTCGTTGACATCGCCGCCTGAAGAGTTAACACCTCAGTGAACTGCTGAAATCCTTGAACGGTGGCATTAATGCGATACGTTCCTGCTGGCACATCAGGGAAAAGGTACTCGCCGCGCGCATTCGAGGTGCTTGAACGGGAAATCCCTGTCTCTGTGTTCGTAAGAGTGATGGCTGCATGGGGTACGACGGCGGCTGATTCATCTTTGACAATCCCCAGCACCCTGCCTGTAGGAATGAGCTGCGCCCAGCCGGTGCCGGCCAATGCCAGCCACAGCAAGCCAATAATGATATGTTTCCTTTCCCAAAACGGGCTGAGAAGCAACATGTTCGACTTCATAAGCCTTATCCTCCTTCGTTTTTGTGATACCCAAGACCCAACGACTCAGTCGCCAACTCTAGGGTTGGCGAAACAAGTACAGTCATTCACGCTCCGTGCCAGCGACAAGCCCTTGCCAAAACTCACGGCACTGGGACTAGCGCCTCCGCATAAAGTGAACTGGTCAATTCGCCGCGTGAGTACCCTCCGGGAGAATGGACTTAAGTTCAGAATTACGGAATAATAGACAGTAGTACGGAACACTTAATACGGCAACTTTCTGCTCTTGTCAAGGCCAATCTTTTCCCTTTCCGGCCCGCTCCAATCTGATAAAATGTCTGGGTGCGATCTTTACACTGGGCCATTGCTGGGTTCCTCAGGGCCTTGCCGAATTTAGGATCGGCTTCCAGATCCCAAAACCAAGCGCAAAGTCCGTTGACCGGCTGAGGTCTAATGGGGAAAGTTGCTTGTGTCCAGGATCTCTGAAACTGTGGTATATTCCGTAATGCTGAACACGGAGCCTTGATGACAATTAGGCCGGCGTACAACAGAGCTCGTTATGAGGTTGGATCCGTCCGAAAAGCGCTCTCCATCCTCTGTTTGTTCACCTCCGCGAGGCCCGCGCTGAATGTCACCGACGTGAGCCGTCTCTTGAATGTTCCCAAGAGCACGGCGCACAACCTTCTGAGGACTCTCGAGCACTTCGACTTCGTTTCGCAGGATGCCGTGAGCAAGCACTACCGATTGGGGCGAAAGCTGTTTGAACTGGGGACCCTCTACTCGCGCGGCAACGATTTGCTGACTTGCGCCCTGCCCCATCTCCTCCGCCTCCGGGAAAAAACGCATGAAACCGTGAAGTTGGGCGTTTTGGCCAACACGGAGGCCCTGGTGGTCAAAGCCCTGGAGTCGCCTTTGGTGCTTCACACCAGGGGGGACGAAGGGCGGCTCGCACCACTCTATTGTACGAGCATCGGGAAAGCACTCCTCGCCCTCCTCCCGAATGAAGAGCTGCGCGACATCCTTGCCAAGGTAGGGCTGAGGTCGTTCACCCCGCGAACCGTGACGAGCCTGAGTAAGTTGGAAGAAGAAGTGGAACAGGTTCGGAAGCAGGGCTACTCCGTGGACTGGGAAGAAAACGAAGAAGGTGTACATTGCATTGGAGCGCCCGTCTGGGATTCCGGCAGCGACCGAGTGGCCATCAGCGTGGCCGGGCCGGCAACCCGATTCAGCACGCGCAGGATTCCGGAATTGGCCGCGCTGGTGGTGGAAACGGCGCGCGCTATTTCTGCCGCGCTGGGGAACGCCACCATTGCCAAAGAATCTGCGTAAAGATGAAGCTAACGATAGCGACAACCTCGCATCAGCTAATCTGTAAGGCGCGAACAACCCGATTTTGTGCAGGACTCGCGAGTGATCAGCCAGTCTTATTTTTTTGCGGTTTGGAGACGAACTCATGCTTACGTGGCTCAAAGGGATTATTCCTCCACTAACTACACCTTTTGACGAGAAGGGAAAGGTTTTGGCGGCCCTCTTGGAGGCGGAGGTCGATCATCACATTGCCTGTGGCGCCCAAGGAATCGGCGTTACCGGCAGCACGGGCGAAGGGGCCGGGCTCACCCCCGACGAGGTCTTTGAGATTTGCTCGATTGCCGTCAAGCGTACCCGCGGCCGCGTGCCGGTGATCGGTGGCATGATCCCCGACACCACCGATGAGGCTGTGGAGTTGGCGCTGGCCGCGAAGAAAGCGGGCGTCGATGCTTTGCAGGTGACGCCTCCTCATTACCTCTTTCAGCCTGATGCGGATGGCTTTGTGGAATACTATTCGCGTATCCGCCAAGCCACCGACCTTCCCGTAATTCTGTATAACGTCATTCCCTGGGCGCAGGTGGGCGCCGAAGCCATCGGCAAGTTGATTGAGGCCGGCGCCATTGCCGGCATCAAGCAGAGCGGTTCCAACCTGCACGTGCTGGCGGATTTGTTGTATCGCTACGGAAACAAGATCCCCATCCTGACCGCCGTGGATGACTTGATCCTCCCCTCCCTGGTGCTGGGCTCGCCGGGGGCGATCGCCGCCATCGTCACGGTGCTTCCCAAGGAATCCGTGGCCTTATACGAGGCCGTGCAAAAGGGAGATTTGCCGCGCGCTTTGGACTTCCACCACAAACTGCTGGTGGTCTGGCGGGCGCTGGAGGGAACGCAAGGATTCCACGCGCGCATCAAATACGCCATGGAGCTTCAGGGCCGGCCTGCCGGATTGCCTCGCCATCCTCAGCGCGCCGCCAACGAAGCCGACCGCGCCATCGTCGCGAGCGCCCTGCGCGAAGCGGGAATTGCCACCGTGCAGCCGGTTTAAACCCAATCGCGCGTGAATCCTTCCACCCTCCGGGACGCGGCGACCACCAACGGCTGCGACCCGGGCTTGTCCGGGGCACAGATGATTCCTACCCTTGCAAAACAACCTGATCCGGCGCACAGTCTCCCTTGGGCAGCGCAAAGAAGATCCGGGGCCGCGGATGCGATTCCCTTCCTCGCGGTGCACGGCCAACCCTTGCGCGCTCGCTATGCCACCATGCTCCGATTCTGTGCAGTCGCCGCCATGCTTTTTGTTGTTGTCTCTCTTGGCAAAGCCCGCGAGCTTCGCGACCGCGATTGGCTGGTTGGCTATGTCCGCCAGCCGATCCTGGCCACAGCGTTCAATCAGCGCTGCCTCAACATCATCCAGCGGCAGTTGGACAACAGTTATCTCGGCTTGGACTTGGAGTTTCTGGGGAACGGCGGAGCCAACAAGTCCCGCGCGCAGACCAACACCATAGGCCGCCTCGCCTTCACCTACCACACGCCGGGGTTGCGCTATTACCATGACGGGCAGTTGTTGGAGAAACTCCGGTTGGCGTATCTCGCCGCTACGAAACACATCGGCCCGGATGGATTCATCACCTGGCCCGGCGACTCGGACTACTTTTTCGAAGCTCACGAACAGGCCTGGCGGCTTGAGCCCTTGCTGTTGGGGTACATCTGGGTGGGTGATGAATTCCCCGCCCGTGACCGCGCCGTGATCGAAGCCGCCCTTCAGAGATCGGCCGGCTGGCTCATCCGGCATCCGCTAAACCAAAGGAATAATCGCGGCGCTGTGTGGTGCGCCATCGCGACGCTCTGTGGCGTCTATTTCCAGAAACCCGAATACCTCAATGTGGTCGAGAAGTACGCAGACACCCTCATGAAGGGCGTCGTCTGGGACGACGGCGAAGTGGGAGAACACACTGCGCAGCAAGACGCCGGCGGTGGACCGGATTCCAACTATAGTTACACCGCCATTGCTTACGTTTATCTGTACCGGCTTTTTTCCGGAAAAGACGAAATGGATGAAAGGCTTCTCGGCGCCTTGCGCTGGTTCGCAGTTTACAACACTCGTAGCGGTTTCCCCACGGTCGCTGGCGCTTCCGTCCGCAGGTTTCATACCAACGCGAACGTGCGCGACCTGCTGCCGGCTCTTCAGCGGTTTTCCCGTCGGGAAAGCTTTTTCGCCACCATAAGCCAATACATGCTGGCAAAGGAAGAAAAGTTCTCCCCTATCTTTGGCGGGCATGTCATCTCGCCCCTGATTTGGGCAATGCTGGAGCCCGGCGCCGAGCCCGTCCAAGGCTCTCTTCCCGATTGGGATGTTGATTACACGCGCGTCTTTAACCGGCAGCGGGTCCAATACGCTTTGATCAGCCGTGCATACCAAACCGGGGTGGTGTTTCGCGGCAAGAAAGGGGACCACGGCGAGGCGCCCTTCCGCGGACTCCAGACCTTCGCCACCGGTGCTGAATACCCAATTCTTCTGCATACGGACACCGCGTATTCCACCGCCACCGCCGATGGCATCGATACGGCCAGCACCGATGTCGACCAAGGACGCGAGGGCGCGGAAGTTCTCCTCTCCAAAGGGGCCAAGGGGGGCCGCTCGGAACTCGCCACCATCACCGAGCGCCGGAAGACGCTTTGGACGCTTTATGGCTTCACGCCCGCCTCCGCCCTAGTGATTTATGGCGGCGCGCAGGGAGAAATCACCAGCCGATGGGTCTTGAACCGTGCCGTCATCGCCCCGCCCTCATTGCGCAGCGGCAAGCGCGCAGTGTTGTTCCAGGGCAATCATGGCCGCATCAATTACCTCGCGGGCAAGGCCAAGCTTTTCAGCGTGCCCGGCAAATCCACGGATATGCTGGAAGTCGTCAGCCCGGCGCCCATCAGCGCCTTTGGATTCTCCGATGGCTCGTTGCGGTTCCGGAAGTTTGACCGGCTTCACCAACGAGTCTTGTTTTCCGACCGCTCGGGACGGTACAGCGTCTCTCTCCTTGATATAACCGGACCCGACGGTATGCTGAATCGGGACAGCCCGTTTCGTCTCGTCGCTCAGCCCTAGGGAGATTCTTTGGCTCACAGCGCAGGCTTCGCATTTGGGTCCACCCTGCCCGGTCGCAATTTCCGGCTTTTGGGGCAAGGATTGTGGACGGCAAGGGCTTTCAGTCTTGCGGTGGGCGTTTTGACTTGCTTTTGTGCCCGCAGGCCACGTTGAGATGGTTGCTGGGTTCCGCCCTCGTCGCCCCGATAGGAGGTCAAACTCATGTTCCGCCTTTCTACCCTGACGCTGCTTTGCTTCCTGACGCTCGCGGGGATGATGGCCGTGATGCGCGGCCAGGAAGCGCCGCAGGACAGCCGTCTGCTGCCATCCTCGTACTGGCGCGGTGAACCGCTGCGCATCGGCAACCAAGTGCAATTGCTCGCCGACGATTACATCGTCGAAGACCGCTGGAAGCTTACGCGCGAGGTGGGCAAAGTCCTGAAATCTCTGCGGAATCCCGTGATCGTGCGAGATCAGCCCTGGGAAGGCGCGGTGGGCGGCTCCCCTTGCGTCCTGTACGACGCCAAGTTGCGCAAGTTTCGCATGTGGTACCAAGTCTTCAACCTGACGAACTACTTCTCCCGCGAGGGCCCGAGCTACTATGTGGGTTACGCCGAAAGCGATGACGGCATCAACTGGACCAAACCGCGGTTGGAGGGCTTTCCCTTCGGGGGCTACGACCGCACGAACATTGTGATGACGGGGCGCGGAGGCAAGCGCGCCAGCGGCTTGCAGGTGCTGCTGAATCCCGACCCGTCCGACCCGCAACGGCGCTTCCTGGGGGTCTACGTCGGCGGCGGGGTGGATTTGGCCTATTCCCCGGACGGCCTGCACTGGACGGTGGCCGCGAAGCCCCTCTTCCCCTATCACAGCGACTTCCCCAACCATTTGCTCTGGATTCCGGAGTGGTCTCTCTGGTATCTGTACGTTCGTCCGTCTTTGCGACCCAATGGAGTGGACCCCCTACCGGAAGGTTTGCGCCACACCGGACGCCGCCTGGCCTTGAGCACCAGCAAGGATCTGGAAAACTGGACGATGCCGCGCACTGTCCTCTACCCGGATGAGCGTGACGAGCCTGATTACGACAGCGCGTTTGTTTTCCGCCGCTACGGCCTGTTTCTGGCCCTCTACGCGATGATGCACATGGAGCACGGCAACAGCGAGGCGGAAACCTATCTCGCCGTAAGCCGCGACGGCATTCATTGGGAACGAACCTGGGACCGCCAGCCCCTGATTCCGCGCGGGCCAGAGGGCAGTTACGATCACGGACAGATCGAGCCCGGCCACAGCCCTCCCGTGGAACTGGGCGATGACCTGCTTTTCTACTATTACGCGTCGCCCTACGGCCAAAAGGAGTGGGATAGTGAAACCAGCGTGGCCGTTTGCCGCCTCCGCAAGGATCGGTTCATCGGCCAGTGGGCGGGCGACCAAACCGCCTACCTGTTGACGCGCCAGTTCATTCTCCAGGGAAGCAAGCTCCAATTGAATTGCAGCGCACTGCCCGGACCCTACCTACAGGATTCCGATGGCATCAAGGTGGAGATCATCGCCGCGCCCGACTTCAAGACGAAAGACACCCTGTGGGAGACCACCATCCCCGGCTTTACGTTTGCAGATTGCGACCGCATCATTACGGATGATCCCGCCCACACCGTTACTTGGCACGGCAAATCGGACCTCAGTGCGCTGAAGGGCCAGGCCGTTTACCTGCGCTTCCAGATGAAGAAGGCAGCGCTGTTTGCATTTCAGGTTGCGCCGTGATGCCATGTTGCCGCGGCGGCTAAACAGGCTGCGGAAATACGCTCCGCTGCAAAAACTGATTCCCTGCTGCCAGTGGGAGCTCTCGGCTGCAAAAACTGCGCTGGATCATTTTCTGCGGAGGTAGCCCAGTGTATATTGCCGCCGATCGGGAAGGCAAAATGAGAATTAGTCTTTTCGGTTTGGCTTCATTGACTCCTGCGTAGAGGTTAGATCATGTCATCCACTATGGGAGTTTTTCTCTTCCACAGGCTGCCCGGCTCCCGACGTTGTCGGGACGCGTTCCGCCGGCCGCTACGGCAAACCAAAACGGCGAGCGGATAGCCGCGTTGTGGGATGGTTTTCAAGGTGGATTTTGGGGAGGTCGACAAATGACAACCAAGTCCTTCACCTTCGTGCCGATACTTCTGGCGATCAGCCTGGGGCCGAGCCCGAGGATGCAAGGGGCGACCCCGGGAAGCGCGAAGAGCAAGGGTGGGGTGGTGAGCTGGGTGGCTCCGGCGGGAGAGAAGCTTTTCGAGGACTACACGCTGCGGGTCAACGGCCAGGCGGTGCCGGTGTACGCGTGTCGGGTCTCGGCCATGCCCTTCAACCAAGTGTGGCCGGGTTATCAGCGGCCCTTGGAGCAAACAGAACTGGCGGGCTTCGCGTACTGGGGGATGTCCGGCCCCGTCACAGTGGAAGTGATCTCGAAGCGCTCCTTCCAATCGGTGGCGGTGCGGCCCACATCGCGGGGCATCCACCCGACCGTCCAAGGTAGACGCATCAGGTTCCGGCTGGTGCGGCCGGGGCAAGTGACCGTGGAGCTGGACGGCCCGCACCATGCGTTGCACCTGTTCGCCGATCCGCCGGAGGGTGAAGTTCCCAAGGCGGGCGACCCGAATGTGTTGTATTTCGGCCCAGGGGTACATCGGCCGGGGAAGATCCGACTCCAAAGTGGGCAGACGGTCTACATCGCAGGAGGGGCGGTGGTGTACACGGCGATCGAGGGCCGCGAGGTGTCAGGTGTGCGGATTCTCGGGCGGGGCGTCATCGACACCAGCGAATTCGCGCGCGGCCAAGGCGGCGGGTCAATCCACCTGGAGGACTGTTCCGACGTGAAGGTGGATGGCGTAATCCTGCGTGACTCGGATGTGTATGGTCTCAGCGCATTCGGCTCCCGGAAGCTGGAGATCTCCGACGTCAAGCTAGTGGGTTTTTGGCGGTACAACTCGGACGGGATCGACATGTGCAACACCCAGGACGTGACGGTCCGCGACTCCTTCATCCGCTCCTTCGATGACGGCATGGTGCTCAAGGGCGTTAAGCGGCACTCGGGAGGCGCACGGCCTCGACCCGGGGAAACCTACGATGATCGGCCGCTTCGGAACATTCGCATGAGCGGGCTTGTCGTTTGGTGCGACTGGGGACGGGCGTTAGAAATTGGGGCGGAGACCAGCGCCACGGAAATGACCGACGTGGTGTTCCGCGATATCGACGTGATCCGCTCCACGCATATCTCCTTGGACATCCAGCACGGTGACCGGGCGGCGGTGCATGACATTCGCTTTGAGGACATCCGCGTCGAGGTAGACGACTTCAACCCCCAGCCGGTATTTCAGAAGGAGCCCGGCCAGAAGTACAGCCCCGATCTCAAGGCCGACTACATCCCAAATCTGCTGGTCATCATCATCTATAAAACTCCTTATTCGCAGGATCAGGAGCGTGGCACGGTCCGCGATGTGGTCTTCAAGAATATCTCCGTAAGCGGCAGGCGGATGCCGCCCTCGTCCTTCCGTGGCTTCGATGCCGACCACAATGTGCGTGGGGTGAAAATCGAAAACTTGCGGTTTAACGGCCGACCGGTCACCCGAGCGGAGGACGCACACCTGCGGATCGGCAACGATGTGCAAGATGTAGTCTTCGAAGGAAGCGGGAGCAAGCAGTAGCACGCGGTGGTGGGTCAATTTGATGTAGAGACGGTGGAATTTATCCCGACCTTATCGGGACGCCGCCATTTGGCATTGTGGATACCCAGCTACAAAACGAAAATGCCAGCTACACGCCATACTGGCAGGTTCGGTCAGAAAGTCCGCAATAGACACATAAGGTCAATGGAAAGAAGGGTTTGGAGAACTGAGTGTACAAGGGGAGTATCAGGATGGACAAAATGTCTCGTTTGGTCTTTATACTGGCCCTGGCGATCGGCGGAGGTTTCTCGGGACTTCAGCACACGCTACTCCAAGGAGCACAAAAACCCACCGTCCCACATTATCCCGACGCCACTTACGGCGGAGAAAATGTCACTCTGGAAAACCCCAGCATGCACCTGGTTGTCTACAAGCGCGTCACCGGTTGGGGATGGGTGGAGATCTCGAACGCGGCCGCGGAGCTGATCGCCGTGTTGGATCACTTTGGGGAGGTGGCCCCGATTGTCACCGGTTTTTCGATCCCCGTGCGCATCGAAGCACAGAGCTACAAACTCGACAGGGGGGAGTTCGGCGAGCGGCTGACGTTTCCCGTCCAGCTCATCTGGTACCCAACGGTCGCCAAGGGCCCGTGGGCGGTCAAGGCCTTATCGGGAAGTTTCGGTGCGGCCAAAACCGACGGCATTTTCCCGGGGGTCGAGTGGTTGCTGGGAGGCGAGTGGTCCAGCGGCACCGACTGGTTCCAGCATCCCGACGCGCTGCGCCTGGCGCCGCACCCCTTCAAGGTGACGGCACCCGTGATGGCCATAAGCTGGAAGGGGACAGGCATTGGGTTGGCCTGGAACCCGCTGGCCGAGGTGCTGCCCGGCAAGCGCTACCTGCAACCCGTGTATGCCTCGCCCAACTTTCTGGATCGCGCCAACAATCACCTCATGGGATTGGTGCTGCCCAGCGTGGCGTGGGGAGTGGAGGAGAACACCCCTCCGGTCCGCCCCCCCAAAACCGGCCCCGCCCCGCTGGAGCTGAGCCCTGGCAACTCCCTCCAAATCGAGGCGGAAATTTTCCTGGCCAAGGGCAACAGTCTGGACGTGATGGTGGACTGGGTCAAGCGGCACGGGCTTCCTGAGCCGCCCACCCCTCGCTATCCTCTCGCCGAAGCCATGGACCGCATTGCCCGGCAGTACAACACTTCCTTCTGGCACGAAGGCCGGGGGTGGGGAAAGACCGCCGAGAAGGCCAACGCAAATCCTCCCCTGTTTCTGGAGCGCTACGCCCGCGAGGGTCGGGACCGTGAAACCGCCAAGGGCTTGGCCGAGAAGCTGGCCTGGGCGCGCCAGCAGGCCGAATCCGCCCAGCTCAAAGCGAGTGGCCATCCTGAAGGACCCCGGGCTACGGCCCAGTGGCTGAAAGAAACACAACTCGCGCGCGGGCGTGAGCTGGTTTCATACCAACGAGAAGATGGGTCTTTCCCCTATGATCCGGAAGGCCGCCATAAGACCGACATTTCCATATATTCCGCTGCCATCTACAAACCCCTGGGTAGTAAGGATGATACGGCTTTAGACCTCTCGGTCGAACCGGCCATCGAGCTTTTCCAGTTGGCTGACTCGACCGGCGAGCCGCAGTTCCGAACGGCGGCCCGCAAGGCGCTGGATTATTGTCTGACCATGCAGCGGCCGGAAGGCGGGGACTGGTGGGAAACCCCCTTGCACAGCCCGAACCTGCTGGCGGCGGGACATGCGGCCATCGCGTATTATCTCGGCTATAAAGCGTTCAATGATCGCCGTTATCTCGATAAGGCCATCTACTGGATCCGGTCGATCCTGCCCTTCACCCACCTTTGGCAACCGGAAGAAGTGGCCGAGCTCTATAACACCAAGCCCTGCCTCAACATGACGGGCTGGTACCTTTCGAACTGGGTAAGCAAGCATGTGCAGTGGGAGGTTTTGCAATCGTTTGCGCGATCCAGCGAACTGGGAATCGACTGGGGCAAGATCGATCCCGAGATCGACTGGCATCGTTTTCAAAAGGGCATCACCGTGGCAGCCTTGCGGTGGATGGTCGACCACAACGATGCAACCCACAAAGCCACGCCTCCGCCGTCGGACGCGGACCTGGTGAAGCGCGGCCTGCTGGATACCTACTTCTACGACACTTACGATTCTGTGAATGGTGATTACCGGGGGGCGCTTATCCCCCCCGACCCGATTGCGATCAACTTGGCGGCCGTTCTGGAGCGGGAGTGAAAGAGGCACGACCGGGCTTCGTCGCCGCCGCGGATGTGCCAGAGTTGACAAAAGAGATTCCGCTTCCGAGCCCGAAAACCAGGCGAAAGGCAGTGACGACTTGGTCTCAGCGGTTGGCAAGCGTGGAGACAACGCGGGACCGGACCAGTTGACGATCGGCAGTAACCAGGGTCAGCCCATAGACCCTGGCGGTAGCGACGAGAAAATGTGCCTTTCACTTGGTTTTCTGGTCGCTAGCAGTCTCCTCCTGTTGCTCTTCAGCCTTTTGCCAACTGGAATTGGGGTTGTATTCCTTCATCGCTTTGGCGAGAACATCGGTCTTATTGCCGAGATCCTTCTGATACACTACTCCATCCTCGTTA
>JBEKAD010000064.1:0-13208 GCA_050018435.1 Terriglobia bacterium | reverse complement strand
AACATGAATTTCGTTCCGCACATCCCTGCGCCTTTTACCGTCGTTGACCTACTGATCAAATTGGCGGTCATGGCCTTGTTGGCGGGTTTCATTGCGCGCTTCAGCATGTTCCGCCGCCTGTTAATGATCGAGCAGCGCGGCCCCCGCGAAAAGATTCAGTTTGCCGCGTTTCTGGGCCTGCCCTTCATGGTGGGTGTATTGGCCCGCTTGCTGGCCCATTACCCCACCGCCGATCTGAGTTTGGAAGTGACGGTGTTGGCAGGATTGCTGGGCGGCACGATCGTGGGTCTGGCGGTGGCCTTGATCGTCAACCTGCCGATTTTGCTGATTGCTTTATGGGCAGCCGTATTGTCATTATTCCCGGCTTTTGCGCGGAGTGTCCCGGCTTGGCTGATTCCGTATTACCTTCCCGAGTTTTTGGCTTTAATCATGGCCACGGGTTACGCGATGGCGGCCGGCACCGCACGCTGGGTCTGTCCCGACAAAGAAGAGATCTGGAAATTCTCGCCCTTTATTGATTTGAGCCTGTACCGCTCGATCCGACAAAAGTTCAAGCATCCGGCAGTCGACTGGCAATTTCTCTTTTGGCTCATTTGCGTCATTCTGGAAATGATTCGCATGATGGTGGGGCCCCTCTGGCGCGGCGCGTTGTTTTACCCCAGTTCACCCCACACCTGGACTAAAATCCTGATTGTTCTGGCCACGCTGATTGGCGTGGGCTTGCCGGTGAGAATTTGGAATACGACGCGCATCGAGCGCAAGCTGGTGGAGCAGGAAAAAGCGCTGCTCCAGGCGCGCATGGACGCGCTGATCAGCCAGATCAATCCCCATTTTCTCTTCAATACTCTGAATACGATTTCCTCGCTGATTCGCTTTGACCCCGACATGGCGCGCACGGTGCTGCTCAAGCTGTCGAACATTCTTCGCCGCCGGTTGAAAGCCCAGGTACACTTCGCGCCCCTCCGGCAGGAACTGGACTTTATCGACGATTACCTGGACATTGAAGTGGTGCGATTCGGACGTGACAAGCTGCATATCCGTAAAGAGATTGATCCCGAGACTCTGGACATGGTTGTGCCCAGCATGATTCTGCAACCCCTGGTGGAGAACGCCCTGCGGCACGGCATCGCTCCGAAGATCGAAGGCGGCGCCATCACCCTTCGGGCCAAGCGTGGCAACGACCGCTTGATCATAGAGGTCGTCGATGATGGCGTGGGCATGCCCGAGCAGAGGCAGACGGAAGTTTACGGCAGCGGGATTGGCATTAGCAACGTGCGGGAGCGGCTCAAGGTGCTTTACGGCCAGGACTTCTTGCTGAGGATTGATAGCAAGCCGGGGAAGGGAACCTCCATCCGTTTGGAGATCCCCGAATTGGTCACCACGCTTCCAGCGGAGCCGGTGGAGCCCCCGTCCGTGTCCTCGTGAAGAGGTTCTGCCCGGGTGGAGGACGAACCGGCGGGCATGGCTCGGGCTGAGGTTCTTTCCCGGAGAAAAATCTGCGGAGTTTCCAAAAGCGAAACGCGGCTGTATTCTATCTAAAAAACCAAGGAGCGAGGATTGCGTATGGCGAATGATGGGCCCGAGGACAAGAAAAATCTCCCGGCTTCGATGAGCATGATCGAGCCGCGGATTCGCAACATCTACCTCTCTTTTTACAAGGAAAGTTACTTCACCGCCTCCGCGCTGGATTTGAAAACCAAGGAACTGATCGCCATCGGTTGTTCCCTGATGGCGAAGTGCGAGGGCTGTTTGGAAGGACACATCAAGAAAGCGTTGGAGTTGGGTGCTACCAAGCATGAAATCAGCGATGCGATTGTGGTCGCCATCGGCATCGCCGCGGCCGGCGTTATGGATTTCTCTGACAAGGCGGCCATCAAGCTCGACTTGCACCACTTTGAATAACAGGTGTCAGGTGCCAGGTGCCAGGTGTCAGGCGCTAAAAGAAGGTGTCAGATGCCGGGTGCCAGGTGTCAGGCGCTAAAAGAAGGTGTCAGATGCCGGGTGCCAGGTGTCAGGGAACTACTCTAAGGACTTACCTCTAAGACTTGAGGTTTTGCACCTGACACCTGGTACCTGGCACCTTGTGCCTTGCACCTGGCACCTGACACCTGATACCTGACACCTTGTTTCCTGCACTTGGCACCTGAATCCTATGGACTCGCTCGTCATCGCCAACCTCTTTCTTCTGCTCTTCCTGGGTTTAGCTGACAACCAGATGATCGCCGCGCTTTTGCCGTCGTTGGTCAAATCGCTGGGCATCAGCATTTCGACGGCGGGATTGCTGGTGGTGGTGTACTCTCTGGCGGCAGCGGTGGCGGCGTTTTTCTCCGGGACGCTCTCCGACCATTACGGCCGGCGGCGGTTTCTGCTGGCGGGAGGGGCGTTCTTTGCCGTGGCTTCCTGGGCGGCGGCCGAGAGCCGCACCCTGAATGAGCTAATGCTGGCGCGTGCGCTGACGGGCCTGGCGGCCGGCACGCTGTCCACCTGTTCCATCACTTTCGCCGCCGATTGGTTTGCTTACAACGTGCGCGGGCGCGCCATCGGGCTGATTTCGTCTGCTTACTTTGCCGCGCCCATCCTGGGTGTGCCGATTGCCGCGCTGATCGCCGACCGCTTCGGCTGGCGGCGCGCGTTCCTTTTCTTCGCCGGTCTGGCCGTGGTGGTCACGCTCGCCACGCTGCGCCTGCCCCGCGAGCGCTTGAACCCTCAGCCCTCCACGGAAAAATTGCGCACCGCGGCCCAGGCTTTTCGCTCCTTTCTGGTGCGGCGCGACACCGCCGCCGCGCTGGTGATTGCCTTCCTGGTGTCAGGCGGCTTGGTTGGTTTCCTGACCTACATCGGCGAGTGGTTGAACAGCAGTTTTGGCCTTCCCACGCGCACCATTGGGTGGGTTTTCATGCTGGGCGGCATCGTGGCCGTCGGCAGCGCTCCCCTGGGTGGAATTCTGTCGGACCGTTGGGGAAAGCGCGCCGTTTCCATCGCCAGCAATATCCTGCTGGCAGTGGCGGTGGCTTTCGTCCCGTTCCTGCCGTGGGGATGGGGACTGCTGGGAGTGTTCGGGCTGGCGAGCCTGAGCGCGGCATTCCGGCAAGGGCCCCTGACCGCACTGATGACGGAAATGGTGCCCGCAGCGCAGCGCGGCTCATTCATCGCCTTGCGGAATATCTCCTCACAGATGGGGATCGGCGCAACCGCCTACCTGGGCGGAGTGCTGTACCAAAGATCCGGGTACGCCGCCGTAACCTCGCTCTGCGCGGTGATGACGGCGGTGGTGGTGATTTTGCTGGCAACCCACATCGTTGAACCCCGCGGGGCGGAGGAGATTGTCTCTGGGGGGAGCGCTTAACCGCAGAGTGGCGCAGCGCGGCGAAACCGCAAGAGAAAGGCAAAAGTCAAAAGGCAAAGGGCAAAAGTCAAAGCCGGGTGTGTCGCTCCGCGGAGGAGCGCGAGAAAACCAAAAGGCAAAGCGGGTAGCACAGCGCGGAGGAGCCGCAACCAAACGATCAGGCCTTTCTTACTCTCGTAATACCGCAAATAGAACGACCATCTTGCTAAAAAAACAAAATTTTACGCTATTGCAATGCAGAGTGGCAGAGCCGCAAATGAAAGTCAAAACGCAAAGGGCAAAAGACAAAAGTCTTTCGCTCTAGCCCGCGTAGCGGGCGGAATCTTGTAGCCCACGGCGCCAGAAGGTGTGAAAAAATTGAAACCGGTTTTTTTGACGCCTGTGTTTTGAGTCACTTACGAGTGAAAAATCCGGTTTTTCCAATTTTTTCACAGCTTCGCAAGCCGTGGGATCCCACAGCGCAAAGCAGATCGTGAGCCACGGTAGTGGCGACATCAGAATCCGGCTCGGTCCGTCGTGATGATGTCGCCCCCTGCGGGGCTCATAACTCCTTCCTGTGGCGTTCTTTCCCATGGCTAAATGATGACGCCCGCTACGCGGGCTAGAGCGAAAGACTTTCGCCCTTTGCCCTTTGCCTTTTGGTTTTCCTTCACGGCGCCACCACACCGCACACGGGGCTTTGACTTTTGCGTTTTGCGTTTTGACTTTCTCTTGCGGCCCCGCCGCGCTGTGCTACCCGCTCGTGCGCGGCTCCGTTTGCCCCTTGCCAGCGGTTCCCACGAGGTGTGCCCAGATTTTCGCGATGAGGACTCGCCAAAGGTTGATTCGATACAACCAAACTCCGAAACCAGTGCCCAAGGTATTGGTGATGACATCCGTGGTGCCGGAACCTCTTGTTGGAAGGTATGCCTGAAGGGTTTCAATCATCAGGCTGACCGTAAGCCCGAGCAGGATTGCGACCAGTGCCGGCCTTTTGCACCGGCCGGCCAGCGAAAAGTAGGCGCAGAAAACAAACCCGAAAGGAACAAAACCTGCAATGTTGACCAGCACGTCATTCCAGTAACTCCAAGTTGGTCGGAATTCCTTCCAGAATGGGGTTAGGAGGGCCTGATCCAAAACCAGATAACGGTCTGGAATATACAAGTCGGTTCCCGAGGACACTTGGTTATGAATGACACGACCCGCACGCTCATCAAACAGATACAGCGCGACCACACGCTCATTTTCAGAAACCTCCGGTCGTCCCTTCGTCGTCCAGGTGGCAAAGTGTCGATTGACCTGCGCCGGAGTAAGATTCAGGTTGTAAAAAGCCAACCCCCGCAACCCACCTGACCAGCTATTACCGTCTACGGGCGAATTGGCGATGACGAGTTCGCCGTCAAAATCCTGGCTGGAGAGCGGAAATTTGCGGGTTGTTCGCGCCCGCACACCATCAATATAGACTGACGTCTGCCCTCCGTTTGACGTAACCGTTATGAACAACCGCTTTCCCCGACGGAAAACGTCATCAACATAGAGTCTGGTGGTTCGGGTTCGATAGCGCCCGTCTGGAATGTCACTTCGCAAGGCAAGGTCAGAAAGGGATTGGTCCAGCGAGAACTGCCGAGGGCTCCCAGGAGCGTAGAAGGCAAAGAGAGTGCCGGAGGCAGCAGTAAATTCGGGCTCCAACCAAACCTCGAAGCTGAAAGAGGCATCAGCTTGCGCGTTCGCCGCCTTGAATTTGCCCGAACTCAGTATCGTCCCATGACGACCAAAGTGAAGGCCGTTGCCACCCGCGAACCATGTCACTTGATTCTTGGGGGAATGAAATGGCCAAAGTCCGGCCACCAGGATGCCCCCCAAGGTGAACACGCAAATCGTTCCCAGGAGCTTCGCCCCTATCACCTCCCAGTTTCTCTGGCCGATCGCTTCGCGAATTCGGGACACAATGCCCAGCTTGTTGCATCTGGTGACGACGGGTTCTCCTGGAATCATCGGGCTCACCGAATGGCCCTCCTTCGCCAGATGGTAACAGGAAATCTTCGATTCATTACACCGTATTTGTTTCGTCCAGCGTGGCTACCCGCGTTCCCCAGCAAGCGTAGCGCCGACCTCCGTCTTTGGGGTCTGGGTTCTTCCTCCTCCATAGACCTCTTGGCCTCGCCATGAACTGAGGGTACAATCTCCCCCGCGATCGAGTGTGCTCAGCTTACGGGCTAGGGCCTGACTTCTGGATTCAGAGAGGTGCGTATGACAGTTGACCGAAGGCATTTCCTAAAACAAGCGGGTGGCTTCTTGGGTTCGGCGGCGGGGATCGCGATTGCGACCTCGGGCCGTGCGGCGTGGGGTGTACCTATGCCTTCGCCCATCTTGGCAGGGGACAGCGCCGCCAGCAGTGAAGAGTGGCTCGATCTCGGCGAGGCAAAACTTTTTGTCCCGCCGGCCCTCTCGCCACGTGAAGAACGAGCCTTGACGGTGCTGGCTCAAGAGGTGGAGAAGAGGACGGAGTTGCGTTTGCCGGTGGTTCATTCCTGGCCCTCGACGTCGACCCCGATGGTGGTGGCGGGCACTAATGCCACGTTGCACCGCCTCCACGGGCACTTGCCGGCGGTGATTCCCGGTCAGGGGGCAGGGCGGGAGGCCGAAGGCTACGCGATTCGCGTTTCGCAGAGTGAAGGCGCGCCGGTAGTCTCCGTAGCCGGAGCGGACGAGCGCGGCGTGCTGTTTGGCGTCGGCAAACTCCTGCGTTCGCTGCGCATGACCAAACTCCGGGTGGAAGTGCAGAGTCACTTAGAAATCCAATCCTCGCCCAAGTACCCCTTGCGCGGACACCAACTCGGTTACCGCCCGAAAACCAACTCCTACGACGGCTGGACGGTGGCCCTATGGGACCAATACATCCGCGAGCTGGCGCTTTTCGGCTGCAACCTTATTGAATTGATTCCCCCGCGTTCGGATGACGATGAGGACAGCCCGCATTTCACGCTTCCGAAAAAAGAAATGACGATCGAGATATCGCGGATCTGTGATGAGTACGGATTGGACGTCTGGATCTGGTATCCGGCCATGGAGCGCGATTATTCCGATCCCGCGACGGTGGACCGCGAAGTCGCCGCCTGGGGAGAAATCTTCAAAGTCCTGCCGCGGGTCGATGCCGTGTTTGTGCCTGGGGGTGATCCTGGCCACACGCAGCCAAAATACATGATGGCTCTGCTGGAAAAGCAGGCGCAAAATCTGCGCCAATATCATCCCCAGGGCCAAATGTGGATGTCGCCGCAGTCCTTCACGCAGGCGTGGCTCGACGAGTTCCTGGACATTCTGAAAGGCCAACCCGCTTGGCTCGGCGGCGTGGTTTTCGGACCGCAAACGCGTGTGGACCTGCCCACCTTGCGCAAGCTCGTCCCGGAGCGCTATCCCATTCGCTTGTACCCCGACATTACCCACACGCTGGAGTGCCAATTCCCCGTGCCGGATTGGGACGTGGCCTTTTCGCTGACGGAGGGAAGGGAACCGATCTGTCCGCGGCCGGAGGCCTTCGCCAACATCGCCCGGCGCTATTTGCCCTATTCCGCCGGGTTTGGCACGTATTCGGAGGGGTGTAACGACGACGTCAACAAATTTGTTTGGAACGCGCTGGCGTGGGATCCCGAGGCGAAGGTTATCGACGTTTTGCGTGACTACAGCCGCTTCTTTATCAGCCACCGCTATGCCGATGATTTTGCCCAAGGGCTGCTGGGGCTGGAGAAGGCCTGGCAGGGGCCGCTGCTTGCCAACGAAAATGTGGACACCACTCTCGCGCGCTTCGCGACCATGGAGCGCGCCGCGACTCCCGCCGAGTTGCTGAGTTGGCGCTTCCAGCAAGGGCTCTACCGGGCCTACTACGACGCGTACGTGCGCCGCCGCCTGATTTATGAAACGGATTTGTACCACCAGGCGCTCGACAAGCTGGAGGAGATTCACGCCGTGGGTTCCCAGCCGGTGGCGCCCATCAACGAAGGACATCGCGCTGAGGCGCCCACGAACGGATTGGACCCCTCCTTGGTGCTCGCGCAGGCACGATCCATTCTGGCCAAGGCGTTCACACAGCCGGTGGCACGGGAAGAACGCGCGCGAATTCTAGCGCTCGCCGAAGCGCTCTTCCAAAGTATTCGCATGCAGTTGTCCGTGGAGCGATACCAGGCGGAGGCGGTGGAGCGCGGCGGCAACCTGGACACGGTGGATGCCCCGGTCACCAATGGTCCGGGGCTCGCCAAGCGCCTGCACGAAATTCGCTCCCTGCCTTCGGCAATCGCCCAGGTTCAGGCGATGGAAGAAGTTTTGAATCGTACCAACCCCGGGCCCGGAGGTTTTTACGACGATCTCGGCGACATCGCGCGCCCGTCGCGCTTGGTGCGCGGATTGGGAAGCGTCGAGGACCCCGAACTGCGCAGGTCGGTCCTGATCGGCCACCGGTTTCCCCTCCCCGCGGAGATGCCCCTGGCCTGGAAGCGCTGGGCTGAGGCGCTGTTTGATGCCCCGCTCCGATTGCACTACCCTTCACTTGACCCCCAGGCGCGGTACAAGGTGCGGGTGATTTACACGGGCGACGCTGGGCACGTGAAAATCCGGTTGGTTTGCGAAGGCGGACCGGAGATTCATCCTCTCCTCGCCAAGCCGCAGCCGCCCGCTCCCTTGGAATTCGATATCCCGCCGGAGGCCACCGCGGGCGGGGAATTGACCCTGGCTTGGACCCGCGAGCCCGGACTGGGAGGCAACGGCCGCGGCGCCCAAGTGGCGGAAGTGTGGCTTCTGAAGAAATAACGGCGGCCGGCGATAGAGCCGCAAAAGAAAGTCAAAACGCAAAAGGTAAATGACAAAAGGCAAAAGGAGACCCAGAATGACAACTTGCCGGAGAATTCCCGTTCGGTTTTTCAAAGCAATTTGCGGGCTTGTGGTTTTGATGGGATGGATCACTGCGCCCAGCGCGTGGCGCGCCCAGGCGGGGGGCAGGGCTGCGCCGCCGGCGGGATTGTATCATGTGGTGCATGGCTGGCCGGTGCTCGCCGAGGGATTCATGTTGGGGCACGTTTCGGGGGTGGGGGTTGATTCTCACAATCACGTTTTTGTCTTTCACCGCGCCGAGCACGCCATCCTGCGGACGAGTTTTACTAGCCCAGTTAAATCACCTACGGTTCTGGTTTTCGACGGCGACACGGGAAGGCAGATTGCCTCCTGGGGAGAAAACCTCTTCTGGATGCCGCACGCCCTGCGGGTGGACGCGCACGACAACATTTGGATTACCGACGCGAAAATGGACCAGGTGATGAAATTCACCAACGACGGCAAACTCCTGATGACCCTGGGGGAAAAGGGCATGGGCGGGCACGACAGCCAGCATTTCTTCGGTCCGGCCGACGTGGCGGTGGCGGCGGACGGTTCCTTCTACGTGGCGGACGGCTACGGCAACAGCCGCGTGGCCAAGTTTTCGCCGGAGGGGAAGTTCCTTTTGGAGTGGGGGCGCAAAGGCGACGGGCCGGGCGAGTTTAAAACCGTGCATAGCGTGCTGATCGGCCCGGACGGGCGCATCTACGTTGCCGATCGCGGCAACTCGCGCATCCAAATTTTTCAACCCGATGGGACCTTTGTCGCCCAGTGGAAAAGCCCGGAGCTGGGACGCCCATGGGCGATGGCCGCGGGGCCCGATGGAAATCTCTACGTGGTGGATGGCGGCGACTTCCATCCCTGGCCGCCGGATCGCTCGCACGTTTTGAAATTGGACCTGCAGGGGAACATTCTCGCCACGTGGGCTTCCTATGGGAACTACGACGGCCAGTTGTGGTGGGGCCACGATATTGCCGTGGGAAAGGACGGTGCGGTTTACGTCGGCGACATCCTGGGCAGACGAGTGCAAAAGTTTGTTCCGGGGGAGTGAAGGGAAGGCGGCCCGTGACGCTATGGTGCGATCGCCGGGTGGGCGTGGGGCCCTTCGGCTGATGGCGATGGAAAATCCCCACGGCGTCCAGAAGTGATGTAAAATCACCTGTACGTCTGCAAGCAAGTAAGGGCAAACTTGGTTCTCCGGAAGCTCCGCAAGGCCGGAGGGCAGCGGGAACGCGCCAGTGGTGGCGGCTGGAGGCCGCGCGGTGGGCAAACGTCATGGGGAATCGCCTTGACAACTCGCCAGGAGTTCCTTACGATGCCTATAAATACGTGACTTTCAGCCACTTGCCATGAAGTCACCAAGGGCGTGGTTTTCTCGAGGAACGTGTAAGTCATGCCGGAGAGCATGGGGGTTCGTGAATGTCGGGCAAGCTCGGGGAGATTCTTCTCAAAGAAAACCTGATTACCCCTGATCAGCTCAAGCAGGCGCTTGACCATCAGAAGGCGAACGGGGGAAGGTTAGGGAATTCCCTGGTCAAATTGGGTTTTCTGAACGACGATGAGGTGACGGCGGTCCTCTCACGCCAGTATGGTGTTCCCTCCATCAATCTCGCCTATTTTGAGGTTGACCCTAGCGTCACCAAGCTGATTCCCATGGATACGGCAACGAAGTATCAGGTGTTGCCGCTCAGCCGAGTGGGATCGTCCTTGACGCTTGCCATGGTGGATCCCACCAACGTGTTCGCCATGGACGACATCAAGTTCATGACGGGGTTCAACATTGAACCCGTGGTGGCTTCGGAAGCCGCCATCTTGGAAGCCATCAAGAAGCATTACGGTAGCGCCGAAGACCAGGAGCGCAAGAAAGAGCTGCAAGACATCGTCAACTTCATTGACGAGGGCCAGGCCGAAAGCCTGGAGCTGGAAGCGGAGGAGGATGGATCGCTAAACCTGGCGCAAATGGAGAAGGCGGCCGAGGAAGCGCCGGTCATCAAACTGGTTAACTACATTCTGACGGATGCGGTGAAGCGCGGGGCAAGCGATATCCACATGGAGCCTTACGAAAAGGAATATCGCGTCCGCTACCGCATTGACGGCATTCTCCAGATCATGATGAATCCGCCCTTCAAATTGCGCGACGCGATAATCAGCCGCATTAAGATCATGTCAAAGCTGGATATTTCGGAAAAGCGGTTGCCCCAAGACGGTCGCATCATGATCAAATTTATGAAGGACGGCAGGAAGAAGCAGATCGATTTCCGCGTATCGGTCCTTCCCACCCTGCACGGCGAAAAAGTCGTCATGCGGGCGCTGGATAAAGAAAACCTGCGGCTCGACATGACCAAGCTGGGTTTTGAGCAGGAGTCGCTCGACAAGTTCACGAAGGCGATTTTCAAACCTTACGGCATGGTGCTGGTAACCGGGCCCACCGGCAGCGGAAAAACCAACAGCCTCTATTCCGCGATTTCCCAGCTCAACAAGCCGGACACCAACATCGTCACCGCGGAAGACCCGGTGGAGTTTCAATTGCACGGGATCAACCAGGTGCAGATGAAGGAGCAGATCGGGCTGAATTTTGCGGCGGCGCTGCGCTCCTTCCTGCGGCAAGATCCCAACATCATCCTGGTGGGTGAAATCCGGGACTTTGAGACGGCGGAAATCGCCATCAAAGCGGCGCTGACCGGCCACTTGGTGCTCTCGACCCTGCACACCAATGACGCGCCTTCCACCATTTCGCGCTTGATGAACATGGGCATTGAGCCCTTTCTGGTGGCCACCTCGGTTCACATGATCGTCGCCCAGCGGCTGGTGCGCCGGATCTGCTCGGATTGCAAGGCCCCGGAAGATACTTCTCCCCAATTGCTCATTGATGCCGGCTACACGCCGGAAGAGGCCAAGACCGTGAAGGTTTACAAAGGCACCGGGTGCTCCACCTGCAACAGCAAAGGGTACAAGGGGCGCTGTGGCCTTTATGAAGTGCTGGAAATCACCGACGAGCTGCGCGAGCTGATCCTGGTGGGCGCCTCGGCGTTGGAATTGCGCAAGAAGGCCATCGAGCAGGGGATGATCACTCTGCGGAAGAGTGGCTTGATCAAGGCCGCCTTGGGGCAGACGACTTTGGAAGAAGTCTTTCGTGAGACCGTGCTTTAAGCGGCAGACAGTAGACGGTAGACAGCATACGGGAGGCGGCAGGAGGGAGCCGGGAATCCCAACTTAAGATTTTGCGCCCGTCCGTGCCGGAGGGTGGCAGTCTACCGTCTACCGTTTTCCGTCTACCGTTTGAAAAAGGAGAGTCAAAGGGATGCCTTTACCGACCCTCAGCGAATTGCTGAAGCGGATGGTTGATTCGGGAGGATCTGATCTCCATCTGACCACCAACTCACCGCCACGCGTCCGCGTGCACGGTGAACTGAAACCCCTGGAAGATATTCCGCCGCTGGGCCCCGCGGAAACCAAGCAACTCGCTTACAGCATCCTGACCGACGCCCAGAAGCACCGCTTTGAAGAAAACCTCGAACTCGATTTTTCCTTCGGTATTAAGAACATCGCGCGCTTTCGCGGCAACCTGTTCAACCAGCGTGGGGCGACGGCCGGGGTATTCCGCGTGATCCCGTTCGAGATTAAATCCTTCGACCAGCTCAAGCTGCCCCAGGTGTTGCACAAACTTTGCGAAAAGCCGCGCGGGCTCATCCTGGTGACTGGGCCCACGGGCAGCGGCAAGTCCACCACCCTGGCCACCATGCTCGACTCGATCAACGAAACCCGCAACGAGCATATGCTTACGGTGGAAGACCCCATCGAATTCATCCATCCCCACAAGAAATGCCTGGTGAACCAGCGGGAAGTGCACGCGGACACGCATTCCTTCGCCAACGCCCTGCGCGCCGCGCTGCGCGAGGACCCGGACGTGGTGCTGATCGGTGAGATGCGCGACCTGGAAACCATTGAATCGGCGTTGCGCATTGCGGAAACCGGCCACTTGACGTTTGGCACCCTGCACACCAATTCGGCGTCGTCGACCATCAACCGTATTATCGACGTGTTCCCTTCGCACCAGCAATCGCAGATTCGCGCGCAACTGTCTCTGGTCCTGGAGGGCATCCTTTGCCAGGCGCTTCTGCCCAAGGCGGATGGGCGGGGCCGGGTCATGGTCATGGAAATCCTTGTCCCCAACCCTGCCATTCGCAACCTGATTCGTGAAGATAAGATTCACCAGATTTACTCTTCTATGCAAACGGGCCAGGACAAGTTCGGGATGCAAACCTTTAACCAGTCGCTGTATCAGGCTTACATACAGAAGACGATTACTCTGGAAACGGCTTTAGCCCGTTCCAGCAACCAGGACGAACTCCAGGATATGATCAATCGCGGCGGTGCAGCCGGTGGTGGCGGAGCTCCTCAACGTCCGCCTTCTCCTTACGCTCCTGCCAAGCACTGAGAATTTCGCTTGCCACCCGGCGGCAAAGCCGGGAAGGGAGAAACGGCGTGGTGGAAGTAGGCCACGGCCGATTGAGGTGAAACGATGCCGGAATTTGAATATCGAGCCGTAGGACGCAACGGCGAGACGATTTTGGGAAGGCGCTCCGCTGCCAACCGGGAAGCTCTGGATGCTATCCTTCGCCGGGAGCAGCTGAACCCCACCCGTATTGTGGAAAAAGGCAAAGAGATTGCCATTCCCAAGCCGAAAGTGGTAGGAAAAGTTTCGGCGAAGGAGCTGGCCATCTTTACCCGGCAGTTCTCCGTTATGATTGATGCCGGCTTGCCCCTGGTGCAGTGCCTGGAAATCCTCTCCTCACAGCAGGAAAACCAGGGCTTTGCCAAAGCGCTGGCGGAGGTGCGAGCTTCTGTGGAAGCGGGCTCCACCCTGGCCAACGGCCTGCGTTTGTTTCCCAAGATCTACGATTCCCTCTACTGCAATATGGTGGAAGCGGGTGAAACGGGTGGCATTCTTGACACCATTTTGCAACGCCTCTCGGGTTACATTGAAAAAGCGGTCAAACTCAAGCGCGCCGTGCAGTCGGCC
>JBEKAD010000063.1:0-16761 GCA_050018435.1 Terriglobia bacterium | reverse complement strand
ATTTGTCATAAGGCCGCGCAAGGCGATTGGAGTGCCCCAAGCCCGCCTCGTTGCCGGGTATGCAGCAGCGCAGACGCTGGGATCTGGACCACGGCAGAACCCGACGCACGGTCTGTGCCCCATGCCGCCTTCGCACAGCGTTACCGGCAGCGCTTCGGCGCTGAGCCCGGCATCGGTGCCACCGAAGGCTACGACGCCGTGCGCGTTCTCGCCGCCTCGCTCCGCCAATCCGGCCCCAACCGCGTCCGCCTGCGCGACGCGCTGGCCGGGGTCTCCGCCTTCGCCGGAGCCTCCGGAATCATCTCCTTCGACCACGCCGGCAATGACACTTCAAAGGTCACGCTGCTGAAACTCAAATAGAAACCTTTAGCTGGCGTCCAGTCGACAGAAATTATGGTTAGAAGATGGGCATGGGCAGAGCCGTGGATGGCTCACACCTCTAGCGGTAAACCTCGCGGCGATGTCCTATGTCAAAGATGCTTACTTCCTGAGCGTCGTCGTCGATCTTGTATAGGATACGGTATCGCCCGACTCGGACTCTCCATCCTTCATGCAGTTTCCCCTGGAGCCGCTTTGTTCCCGGCGGGCGAGGCATGGAAGCCAGTGAGAGGATTGCTTTATCCAATCTCTCGATGACGGACTTAGGGAAGGATTCAAGCCGCCGGGCAGCGCGCGGATCGATAAGTACTCGGTAACTCACAACTTCCCGACTCGGCCTAAGCGCTTGCGCACGATTTCATAGGAAACCAGTTTCCTGGAACTTTGTGCAGCGCGGTCGAGTGTCAAGGCGTCCTCGAGGTCCTCAATCCGGCGCAGCAGGCGGCGATAATGGGTTACCCCAAGTATAACTTCTCGCTTCCGACCGTCAGGGCCGATGATAAAACGTGGACTGCTTTGTGGCATGGGCATAATCATATCACATACCACCCAGCTTGCAGCCCCGGTGATGAGTCCGTGATCAGCGGAAGTAGGTGTAGTGCACACCTGTTCTTTAGGTCCGCGGCTCTTCTCCCCGGGCAAGGAAAAGCCGCGGACCAACCGAACAGGTCCGTGCTACCCTGCTTCGCAGCTCCACCGCCACCTTACTTCGCCTCCTTCCAATTCTGCCCCACTCCCAGGTCGACTTTCAGCGGCACGCGCATGGGGTAGGCGCCTTCCATCTCCTCGCGCACGATCGCCTCCGCCCTCTCGATCTCCTGCTCCGGCGCTTCAAAAACCAGTTCATCGTGGACGGTCAAGGTCATGCGCGTTTGCATCTGTTCCCGCTTCAGGCGCGCCTGGGTTTTCACCATGGCCAGCTTCATCAGGTCCGCGGCAGTGCCCTGGAGGGGCGTGTTCATGGCCTCGCGTTCGGCGCGATTCCGCGCTTGCACATCCGCACTATGGATTTCGGGCATGGGTCGCAGTCGGCCGAACGCCGTGCGCACGCGGCCGGTGGTGCGCGCCTGCTCCACCAGGCCGTCGAGGTAATCCTTCACTTTGCTGTAGCGCTCAAAATAGGTATCGATATAGCGCTGCGCTTCGGTTCGGCTGGTGCCCGTACGCCCCGCCAGTCCGAACGAACTCAGACCGTAAATCACCCCGTAGTTGATGGCTTTCGCCATGCGGCGGTGTTCATGGTTCTGGAGGCCGGGCGGCACTCCGAAGATTTCCAGAGCGGTGCGGGAGTGAATGTCTTCGTCGCGGGTGAAGGCCTCGATCAGCAGCGGGTCCTGGGAAAGATGGGCGAGCACGCGCAGCTCAATCTGCGAGTAATCCGCGGAGATCATCTGGCAGCCGGGAGCGGCCACGAATGCCGAGCGAATCCGCAGTCCGAACTCGTCGCCGATAGGAATATTCTGAAGGTTGGGATTGGAAGAAGAGAGCCGCCCGGTGCGCGCCACGGTTTGGTTGAAAGTCGTGTGCAGGCGGCCGGTTTCCGGCTGGATGAATTTGGGCAGCGCGTCGATGTATGTGGACTTGAGCTTGGCGCGCGTGCGGTATTCGATGATCTTGCGCGGCAGATCGTGCTTTTCGGCGAGCGCTTCCAGCACCGAGGCGTCGGTGGAATATTGCCCGCTCTTCTTCAAGCGCTTGCCGCCAGCGAGCTTGAGCTTTTCGAATAGAATCTCGCCGAGTTGCTTGGGTGAGTCGATATCGAAAGACCCTCCGGCCAGGTCGTAGATCTGGTGCGTCAGCGTGGTCAGTTCCCGATCAAACTCGCCGGACATTCGCGCCAGGATTTCCGTGTCGATGCGCACGCCCGCAGCTTCCACCTCCGCCAACACTGCGGCGAGCGGCAACTCAATTTCACTGTAAAGCCTCTGCAAATCCTCGCGTGCGATTTCGGGACGCAGCAGTTCACTCAGTTCGTGCGTGCGATGTGCGGCTTCGGCCAGGGAGGGAGAAATTTTGCGGCCTTGCCGCCGCAACACCACGTCGGCGAGCGTGTGGCTAGAGGCCAGCGGCTCCAGTAAGTAAGAATAGAGCATGGTGTCGTCGGTCACACCCGCCAGGGCAATTCCCTGCTTGGCCAGCAATAGGTGTAGAAGTTTGGAGTTGTGCAGGGCTTTGCGCAGTGCGGGGTCACCGAGCGCCGGCGCGAGCGCGGGGAGCAAATCCCCCAAGCCTCCCACCGCGACCGTGGCCAGTCGCTTGCCGTCCGATAGTCCAAGCCCGGTCAGCCGGCCCGCAAAGCCTTCGTCGCCCTCCACACTCATCGCCAGGGCGAGCGAGGCGCTGCGGTCAGCCGACTGCAACCATCGCGCGATGGCCTGCGGCGTCGTAAGTTCTTCCGATTCCGCCGCGGCTTCCGCAGGCGCGGGCGCTTCTTCTAAAAACTCCCGCAAGAGCGAGGTGAAACCCAACTCCTGGCAGAGCGCCGTCAGTTCAGTGATATCCAGAGGCGCCACCTGCAATTGCCCTAGCGATGTTTCCACCGGAACATCGGTGCGAATCGTGGCCAGCTCGCGGCTGAGCAGCGCTTCATTGCGAAAGTCGCGTAGGGCGTCCCGGTAACTCTGCTTTTTGACCTGCTCGTAATTCTCCAGCGCTTTCTCCAGCGTGCCAAATTGCTGGATCAGCTCCGTCGCTCCCTTGGGACCAATGTAGCTGCGCTTCTTCTCGCCTTCCGCCAGCGGCGGCTCGTGGCCGGGCAGTGGGCGAGCGCCAGGAATGTTGTCACTGGGGTCGCCCGTGAGCGCGAGCCAGTCTACCACCTGCGTAGGCTCAACCCCGAGAATCTCTTTCACCTTTTTCGCATCGCAAAGGGTTTCACCGTCGCTGGCCGCTCGCGAAGGCTTCAGTACCCGGACGCGGTCGTTAACCAACTGAAACAGGTCTTCGTCACCGGACACGATAAAGACCTCAGCTCCCTGCGTGGACCCGGCCTGCGCCAGCGTGCCA
Source organism: Terriglobia bacterium (assembly GCA_050018435.1). Lineage (GTDB taxonomy): Bacteria > Acidobacteriota > Terriglobia > UBA7540 > UBA7540 > Bog-366. The sequence continues at coordinate 13,377 of JBEKAD010000063.1, read as the reverse complement.
ATCAAGTCGTCGGCTTCAAAGCCTTCGAGTTCCACCAGCGGCAATCCCAAGGCGCGGCAGAATCGACGCACGAAGGGGAGCTGCACCGCCAGCTCTTCGGGGAACGCCGGGCGGTTGGCTTTGTATTCTTCAAAGAGTTTGTCGCGAAACGTGGGAAGATGTATATGGCTTTGGTGGGAAGTCCGCTGGGCGAAACCAGCGCCATTTGCATGGGCGCAAAGAAGGCGCGAAACACCAACGACATGGCATCAATGAGAAAAAGCTTATGGGCGGTTTGGGGCAAACCATCCTCCTGGCGCACAAGTAACTGAGCTTGGCATTTTACCGCAACCGGGATGGGTTCACGGGGCCCTTCGACGATCTGATGAACGATTTATCGGGATTGAGTTAACGGGTTCATCGAACCCATCAAACCAACCCATACTGATTCTAAAGCATATTCCTGGTAACCCGACCCCTGACAGGATGAGCACAGATCAAGACGCAAAGTCGTAGGGTGCGGCAGGTAGGACACTAGAATCCTACTGAACTGTTGTACGATTACCACACCAGGCTGATCCGACCGCTTTACAAAGTAGCCGCAACTTGCAGAATGTTAATGTGTTATCTTTTAACACGACATGGACCTTTAGCTGCACCAATGGGGATTTGCGTCGGGGAGGGACTTTGGGTCAACAACATACTCTGGCTTCAGAGGTATCTTTTTCGGGAATTGGTCTGCACACTGGGGTTAGCGTCAACCTGCGGCTTTGCCCCGCTCCTGCCCACACCGGAGTCGTCTTCAAGCGAACCGACCTGGACGGTTTCATCATCGAGGCGCAATCGCGCCACGTCGCCCGCGTCAGTTATGCCACCAGCCTGATGAAGAAAGGCGTGCTGATTTCCACCACTGAGCACCTGCTTTCGGCGCTGGCGGGGCTGGGCGTGGACAACGCCATTGTTGAAATCGACAACCTCGAGCTCCCTATCGTGGACGGCAGCGCCCTGCCCTTCGTGAAGCTGATCCGCCAAGCTGGCTTGCGTCCGCAGCGGGCCCCTCGCGCTTACGTCAAAATTTTGAAGCCGGTGGAGTTGGCCGAAGGCGCCAAGAAGATTGGGGTCTATCCGTCTGACACTTTTGCGGTGAGCTATTCGATTTGCTTTCCCCACCCCGTGATCGGCGCGGAATCGCTGGATTTCACCCCCAGCGCCGGTTCGTACGAAGACGACGTTGCTCCCGCCCGGACTTTCGGCTTCCTCGCCGAGGTCGAAATGCTGCTGAGGAGTGGGCTGGTCAAAGGCGGCTCGCTTGAAAACGTGGTGGTCTTGGATCAGGAACGCGTCATGAATCCCGAGGGCCTGCGCTTCCCTGACGAATTCTGCCGCCACAAAATTCTGGACCTGATCGGCGACATTTCCCTGTTTGGACATCCCCTGATAGGCCATGTGGTTGCCGACCGGGCCGGCCACGCCATGCACACTCAATTGGTTTCCCAGTTGCTGCGCCAAAAGGAGTGCTGGGCACTCACAACCAGGCCGCCAGTGGGTTCATACACTCCCATTACGGCCACTGCCGAACTTGCGGCGGCAAGCGCTTAGGAACCCTCGCATCGAATTCGACCATATTTCCCAAATTAGGCGGCAAATGGCCGCGTCTCACCCCCCCCACCTGATTGTAGGGGTACGGCTTGCCGTACCGGTGTCACTTCAATCCCGCGAGCGAACCAAGAGGGTACGGCAAGCCGTACCCCTACAAACCGTCGTGTGGAACAGTGGTAAGTCATTTGCTATACTCTCGCTGGGCCGTTGGGCCCGAGCCAGTGGGGCGAACTGCCCGCAGCAGACGGAATCCCTCCGGCCAAAATAGGGGGCAACATGAGCATTGAGGAAAAAGAGAAGGAACTGAGCGTTTATGAGTCAATGGCGGCCCGGTACGATGTGGCCGCCCGCAAGCTCGGACTGGACGCAGGCCTGTCGCATTACCTCCGCACACCCAATCGCGAAATCATCGTTCACATCCCGGTTACCATGGATAACGGCACGCTGGGGGTTTTTGACGGCTACCGCGTGCAGCACAGCATCGCTCGCGGGCCGTGCAAAGGAGGATTGCGCTACTCCCCCGACGTCACTCTGGATGAGATCCGCGGGCTCGCCGCCGAGATGACGTGGAAGTGCGCGGTAGTGAATATACCTTTTGGGGGCGCCAAAGGGGGTGTTGTGTGCGACCCCTCCAAGCTCTCCAAGGGTGAACTGGAACGTATCACCCGTCGTTACACGGCGGAGATTTTGGACTACATCGGCCCGGAGCGCGACGTGCCGGCGCCTGACATGAACACCAATGAACAGACGATGGCCTGGATCATGGACACCTACTCCATGCACGTGCGCCACACCGTGACGGCCAGCGTGACCGGCAAACCGCTCGACCTGGGGGGATCGGCAGGGCGTCGCGAGGCGACGGGCCGCGGATGCATGATCACCGCGGACGAGGCGCTGAAGCGCTTCCGCTGGCAACGGGAAAGCACGCGCGTGATCGTGCAGGGTTTTGGCAATGTCGGCTCGCAGGCTGCCCGCCTGATGTACGAGTCCGGTTACAAGATCATCGGCGTCGCCGACATTACCGGCGGCGTCTTCAACACCACCGGCATCAATATCCCGCACCTCCTGGAATTCGTCGAGAAGCACAAGACGGTAAAAGGCTTTGATGGCGGCGAAAGCATTGGAGCGCAGGAGATTCTGGAGCAGGAATGCGAAATCCTGCTGCCGGCAGCCACGGAAAGCGTCATCACCAGCAAGAATGCAAACCAAGTGAAGGCGAAACTTCTCGTGGAGGGCGCCAACAGCCCCACCACGCCTCCTGCGGACGAAATCCTGTTTGAGCGCGGGGTATTCGTAATCCCCGATATCCTCGCCAACGCCGGCGGCGTCACGGTTTCCTATTTCGAATGGGTGCAGGACCGCCAGGGCTATTTCTGGCGGGAAGCCACGGTCAACGACCGTCTGAAACAGATCATGGTCTCCGCCTTCGACGGCGTGGTGGCCTTCGGCGAAAAACATAAGGTCAATAATCGCATCGCCGCATACATGCTGGCCATCGACCGCGTGGCGTTCTGCCTCAAGTTGCGCGGGATTTACGCGTAAGACTCCGATTCTTCAAGGCTGGCAACGAAGGATGAACTCCATTGCCAGCCTCACTATCCAACTGGAATGATCCGGACAGGTGGGGCCGGGGCTTGTTACCGCTTTGGGTCAGCGCCAGCTTGCTGGCATGGGGCAGAGATCCTCCCAATGACGCCCGCTCAGGCGGCCTTTCGGGCACCTCTTATAGTCAAGGGTATATATTCGAAAACGTTGGGTCACCCTCGGAAGCAGGTTTAACGGTAATTTCTTTGAGCTCAAAGGCATTGGCTCAGCGCCGCCACTATTTCAGCGAGCAATCGACGGGTGACTTGCCACTGGGATTGCTTGGGTGAGGCTTCGCGATTATCCAGGAACGCTACTACCTCAGACGCTCAGAACCGGAATCGGCAACGCGCAAATGATTCCATAGCCGTGGGTCCTCAGATGACCGCCGTAAGGGTAGCACCCGGTAACCAGCAAATCCGCCTTCGTCTGCTTCGCAATATGGCTCAGCACCGTTGGCACGTCACCACTGCCGATGATTACATCTGCCTTGATGCCCGTGTCTTGCTGGAGCTTTGACATTTGCTGGGAAGCGTCACTGACGAGCTCCTCTTTCCACCTTTGATCGACGTAGCTGCCGCCGGGCCCCCACAACTCCACCCCGGCAGTGACGTTAGCGAGCGTAAGACGAGAACCAAATTCGGCGGCGATTTGGGTGGCCCACGACACAGTTATGTCACAACGGGGGCCGAACTCAATCGCGCACAGGACGCTGCGGATGGCAAACTCCTGCCCTGGCGATCCTTCCACGTGCGCACCAGTCCAAACCGGGCACTCGGTCCCATGTAACACTTTTGCGGTCACCGAGCCCAGAAGAAACTGGTAAAACGTGAAGCTATGTGACGGCATCATGATCAGGTCGGCTTTTTCCTCCTGCGCCGTCTGCACAATTGCCAGGGCCACGTCGCCTTTGACCAATTTGCGCTGAATGGTAAGGCCATCAAGCTCCGGCCCGAGAGATGGATCCTGCTGTTTCTGGGCATCTCGAATGATCGCCGCGAGCAAGTCCCAGTTAGCCAGTTCGTGGCTGTCCTCCGGTACACCGGCGGCGTGGCTCAGCGCTGTCATAACGTGCAGCATGACAATCTCAGAATTGAAATGGCGCGCCAATGTCACAGCCTGATGAATCACACTCAGGGAAGCAACCGGGAAATCAACTGGCAAAAGAATTTTCTTGATATTCAGCATCACGCGAAAGCCCTTGAGTCAAAATGCCCCGCACCGTCTTCCTTAGTCGGAATTTCCGATTTGGATTTCTGACTCGCACCCATCGTATGCTTCTCCTGCCTGGGACACAACCCATCTACCCGGAATTCGCTTTTGGCATTCCGGCGCCTGAGAGTATACACCCGGTTGTCTCCAACCGAACCCCTCGGTGCATTTCCTTTACCGCAGAGGCGCGGAGACGCGGAGGAAAGGTTTTTTGTTTTCGGACCTCTGCGCCTCCGCGCCTCGGCGGTGAACTCGACAGGTTTTCCCCGAAGGCTATTTGTCCGCCCTACCGCCAGCATTGACAAAGGATTCGAGAGCAAGGACAATCACAGGGCTAAAATGCTTCTCGCCATCACATCTCGGAAAGGATTAATGCGCCATGCCAGAATTTGATGCAGAGAAAGAATCCAAGCAGTTTTACGCCGACATTCCGGCGAAGCATGAGCCCTTCTTCGTAAAGGGCGCGGGGGCGCTCGACTGGGGCATGCAGAATCGATTGGCACGGGTTTTCAATCCCGCTTCGGGCCGCACCGTGATGCTCGCCATCGATCACGGATATTTCCAGGGGCCTACCACCGGCCTGGAGCGCATCGACTTGAACATCGTGCCACTCCTGCCTTACACCAACGCCCTGATGCTGACGCGCGGCATTCTGCGCACCACCATCCCCGCTTCCTTCACGCACGGCGTGGTGCTGCGCGCCAGCGGCGGGCCGAGCATTCTGAAGGAGCTTTCCAACGAGCACATCGCCGTGGACGTAGAGGACGCGGCGCGGCTGAATGTTTCCGCCATGGCTGTGCAGGTCTTCGTGGGCGGCGAATTTGAAACGCAGTCGATTCACAACATGACGCGATTGGTGGACGCGGGCTTGCGTTACGGAATCGCCACGCTGGGTGTGACCGCGGTCGGCAAGGACATGGTGCGCAATGCCAAGTACTTCCGCCTGGCCTGCCGCATTTGCGCCGAGCTGGGCGCGCAGGTGGTGAAGACCTACTACGTGCCGGAAGGGTTTGAAACCATTACGGCCTCGTGCCCTGTGCCGGTGGTGATGGCGGGCGGCAAGAAGCTGCCTGAACTCGACGCGCTGACGATGGCCTACCGCGCCGTCAGCGAAGGCGCCGCGGGTGTCGATATGGGCCGGAACATTTTCCAGTCGGACGCTCCGGCAGCCATGATTCAGGCAGTCGGAAAAGTGGTCCATGAGATGATGAAGCCGGAGCAGGCTTACGATTTCTATCAGACGCTTCGGAACGAGGTGGCAGGAGCCAGGAGTTAGAAGCAAGAAGTTAGAAGCTAGAATAGGCGCCCCAACTCATCTCCGCTTCTGATCGTTACGGAAGCCAGGGGTCAGTAATTGGAAGATAGGGGGCTCGTGTCCTAACTTCTAGCTTCTAACTTCTAGCTTCTAGCTCCTCTTCCCGAGGAAACGCATGGCAAATCCCAAAGGTCTCGAACTGCTGCGCGCCGCCGCGCCGACGGTCAGCGTCGGGGTGATCACCGCCAACTTACTCTCGCTGGGCTCGGAAATCTCGCTCTTGGAGCGGACGGGGGTGAAGCTGGCGCACGTGGACGTGATGGACGGCTGCTTTTGCCCCATGATGACCGTGGGGCCGCCGTTCATCAAGGCCATCAAGACTTCCCTGCTCAAAGACGTGCACTTGATGATCGAGGAGCCGCTGGAGAAAGTGGCGGACTACGTCGCCGCCGGCGCGGACATTCTCACGATTCACGTGGAAGCCTGCTCGCACGTGCATCGGGTGCTACAGAAGCTCGCGACCCTCACCAACGTCAACGATGCGGAACGGGGCATCGTGCGCGGTGTAGCGCTGAATCCGGGCACGCCGCTGGAAGCGCTCGAACCGCTTCTTGATGAGCTTGAATACATCCTGCTGCTTGCCGTGAACCCCGGTTGGAGCGGTCAGAAATACATTCCCTCGACGAACGCCCGCATCGCCCGCGTTCAGCGCATGATCGCGGACTCCGGCAAGAACATCATTCTGGGCGTTGACGGCGGCATCACCAAAGAGAATATCAGGGAGGTCGCCGCCACCGGCGCGGATCTGATCGTAACCGGCAGCGCCGTGTTCGACGGCAAGACGCCGGAAGCTAACGCGCGATTTATGCTGGAGGCCGTGGCGGCGGTGAATGCCGACCGGTAGAAACGTAGAGGTCGCCTTTACAGGCCGCGGAAAAACGCTTCACTGCGGGGGGAGGTGTTTTACCTGCCCTGCGCCGCAGGCGCCTTGGAGTGCGGGAGCGCCCGCAACCCCCGTTTACGGATAGCGGTTCAAAGGCGTAAGGGCTGCGGAGCGAGTGGAAGGCAGTAGCTGGCGCTACCGCACTCCAAGGCGGGCTGCGCCCGCGAGGTTTCATGAACGCATGATCGTAGACGACCAGATTCTGACATCACCGGTAGCCGCACTTCGGTTATCCATACTCAGAATGACAGCGCCTACGAGTTTTTCCGCAGCTTGTTTAGGCGGGCACAGGTTCTTGAAGGCCCAATGCCGGGCTGAAGGCCGCCTCGACGAAAACTTTCCCAGGGACACCCATGAAAAATCGTTGGTCTGATCGAGATGCCGAGCAATTCCTAACTCAATACGCTGCGCAGTGGGGGGGCGACCTAGCTCTGCGAACTTACACTACGCGCTTGCTGGGCAGTGAGGAAGCGCTGGTCCTGCACGGCGGCGGCAACACTTCGCTCAAAGGAATTTATCGAGATGTTTTTGGCCAGGCGATACCGGCCCTTTTCATGAAAGCCTCAGGATTCAATCTGGGAACGATCGGGCCGGAAGGCCACACGCCCCTCGACCTTGAGTATTTGCGGCGGCTGTGCGCCCTCCCGGAACTTTCCGATGACGCGATGGCGGGCGAGTTCCAAATGCATCGGCTTGTACCCAACGCCGCCGCGCCTTCCATTGAAACTCTTTCGCACGCCTACCTCCCCGCCAAGTACATCGATCATACCCACGCTGACGCGATCCTGGTGCTGACCAACCAGCCGGAGGGCGATAAGCTGATTCGCGAAGCGCTGGGAGAGGGCGTGGCGCTGGTCGGTTATGTGAAGCCGGGATTTAAGCTGGCCAAAGCGGTGATCGCCGCCTACGATGCGCACCCCGGATGCCACGCCCTGGTCTGGATGCAGCATGGCATCATGACTTGGGGCGAGACGGCGCGCGAAGCCTATTCCGCCATGATCGAGCTCGTCGCGCGCGCGGAAGAGTTCGCCGCGCGGCGCGCTACCAAGCCCCTCGTGGTCATCATGCCGGCGTCGTTGGCCGACGCGGAAAAGCACCTCGCGACGGTGGCGCCGGTGGTGCGGGGACTGCTGGCGCAACCCAGCGGCGACCCTGACCGCCCCTACCGCCGCATGGTCCTCCAGCCGCTGGTCAATCAGGAGATCCTGGATTTTCTCGGCTCGGATCGCGGCAAGGAGTTAGCCCTGACTCCCACGCTGACTTCCGACCACTTGGTGCGGACCAAAGCCCTGCCCCTGTGGGTCGATAACCCCGACTACAGCAGCCCGGCAAAATTGCGCGAGCAGCTTTTGAAGGGAATCGAGGCTTATGCGGCGGACTACCAGGCATACCTCGCCCGGAATGCCGCACTGATGCCTCCCGGCATGATTCCTTTCGATTCCCTGCCGCGGGTGGTTTTGCTGCCCGGCGTTGGAGCGCTGTGCGCGGGCAAGGACGCGCGCGCGGCGCGCATCGCGCACGACATCACCGCGCAAACGCTCGCCGCCAAGGCGCGCATTGCCGCCATGGGAACCTACCGCGGCCTCGCCGAGCACCATCTCTTCGAAACGGAATACTTCACCCTGCAACACGCCAAGCTGCGAACCGATGAACCGCTGCTCGGGCGCGAGGTCGCCATTGTGACCGGAGCTGCCGGAGCGATTGGCTCGGCGATCGCGGAGGGCTTTTTGGAAAACGGATGCCACGTCGCCCTCACCGACTTGCCCGGCGCGGCCTTAGAGAGCCTCGGTGAGGAGCTGAAAAAGATATACGGGGAGCGAGTGATCACCGCCCCGCTCGATGTGACCGACCCTGCCTCCGTGACGCAAGGATTTGAGGCCGTCATCAAAACCTGGGGTGGCGTCGATCTGGTGATCGTCAACGCCGGCGTCGCCATGGTTTCGTCGATTGAGCAAATGGACTTCGCGGCATTCCAGCGCGTCGAGCGGGTTAATACGGACGGGACGCTTCTTTTGTTGCGGCAGGCAGCGCGCCACTTCCGCGTGCAGGGGACCGGCGGCGACATCATTCTGGTTTCGACCAAAAACGTCTTCATGCCGGGCGCGAAGTTTGGGGCCTACAGCGCCACCAAGGCTGCGGCGCATCAATTGGCGCGCATTGCCAGCCAGGAAATGGCCGAACTGGGCGTGCGCGTCAACATGGTCGCACCGGATGCCGTCTTCTCACACGGCAGCCGCCGCTCCGGTCTGTGGGCGGAAGTCGGCCCTGACCGGATGCGCGCGCGCGGACTGGATGAAAAAGGTCTGGAACAATACTACCAGTCGCGCAATCTTTTGAAGGCCGCGGTGACCGCCCAGCACGTTTCGCGAGCGGTGCTGTTCTTTGCGACGCGGCAAACCCCCACCACCGGCGCCACGATTCCTGTGGACGGAGGACTGCCGGACTCGACACCGCGGTAGAACAGTTATCAGTTTTCAGTCGTCAGTTGTCAGTTACATTCAATCCCACTCCGCAATCCTGCCACTAGATGCTACAATCCTTTGGAGTCAGGTCCTGGCGGCTTGACTGAATACTGATAACTGAAAACTGATAACTGGAAATGGCCATCACGTCCCAGGAGCCAACGCGCGTTATTGGAATCGACCCGGGTCTGAACATCACCGGGTACGGCGTGGTCGTGAGCCACGGGAGTGAAGTCAAGCTGCTGGAAGCGGGCGTCATCCGATTGCCGCCCAGCCACGGGCAGAATCTTCCCGCGCGGCTGGAATCGCTCTTCCACGAGCTCCAGCAGGTGATGAGGGAGTTCAACCCGCAGGTCATGTGCCTGGAGGAAGTGTACAGTCACGCGGATTATCCGCGCACGGCGATTCTGATGGGCCATGCGCGCGGAGTCATCTGCCTGGCGGCTAAGCTGGAGGGAATCCCCGTGCTGAGCTTTTCCGCCAAGCGCGTGAAGCAGTCGGTGACCGGCAACGGCAATGCCTCGAAGCTCCAGGTGCAGCGCGCCGTCCAGCATTTCTTTTCGCTCGACCGCACGCCGCATCCGCCGGATGTGGCCGATGCGCTGGCCGTCGCGCTGTGCTATGTGAACGGGATGCGGTTTGGGCACAGGGAAAAGCGAAACTCGAAATTCGAAAATCGAAAATCGTGAACACACGCCGAGTTTCGAGCCCAGTTTCGAGTTTCGAATTTCGAGTTTCGCCTTTATCCAGACAAAGGACCACGGACCTCAAACATGATCTCCGAAATCACCGGTGAAGTTCTCTACGACCGCATTCAACGCCATTCGCTCCTGGTTCGAGTGGAGGCGGTTTGTTACGAAATCTTCGTGCCCTCGGGGATCGCGTCGCGCCTTCGCGCAGTGCCGGAAGGCGAGCGCCGCAATCCCCTGACCTTTTATACGATCTATTACATCGATGGCGGCCTGGGCGGCGGTCACTTGACTCCCAAGCTGGTAGGCTTCCTCGACCCGCTCGACCGGGAGTTTTTTGAAACCTTCACCACGGTGCCGGGCGTGGGCTTTATGCGCGCGCTGAAATGCCTCATCCGGCCGCTGAACGAAATCGCCATGGCCATCGAGGGGGGCGACGCCGCTTTCCTGAAAGAACTCCCGTATATCGGCGCCAAAACTTCGGAAAGGATCATCACCGAACTGCGCGGGAAAATGGCCAAGTTCGCATTGGCGCGCACGGAAGAACCCCTTTCCGTCGAACAAGAATCCGCCGCCGGATTGAAACAAGAAGCTCTCCAGGTGCTCGCGCAGTTGGAGTATTCGCGCGCCGAAGCGGGGCGAATGGTCGAGGAGATCTTCGCCAAAAACAAGAACCTGAAAACGACCGAGGACTTTCTTCGCAAAGTCTTTGAGCAGTTGCACCCGAAGAGCTAGGTTACAGGGAACAGTTTCCTATCACCTGTTCCCTGTAACCTATAACCTGTAACCTATAACCTACTCTCCTATGCCCAGAGAACGATTGGTTTCGCCGGAACTGATTTCGAAGGAAGAAGAGAGCTTCAATCGCACCCTTCGTCCGTCCAACATTGACGAGTACGTGGGACAGAAGAAGGTTGTCGAAAAGCTCTCCATCGCTTTACAGGCGGCGAAGCAGCGCGGCGAATCGCTTGAGCACGTGCTGTTCTTTGGCCCGCCCGGTTTGGGCAAAACCACGCTCGCCTACATCATTGCCAACGCCATGGGGTCGAAGATCACCACGACGTCGGGGCCTGCCCTGGAGCGGACCGGCGACCTGATGGGCATCCTCACCAACCTCGGCGAAGGCGACATCCTCTTTATCGACGAGATCCACCGCTTGCCCGCCAACATTGAAGAATTCCTCTACCCGGCAATGGAAGACTACAAAGTGGATTTTGTGGTCGACAAAGGGATGTTCGCCAAAACCATCAACGTCCCTCTCAAGAGATTTACGCTGGTGGGTGCTACCACCCGTGCCGGAAGCCTTTCCGCGCCGTTGCGCAACCGCTTCGGTCTCTTCTATCACCTCGAGTTCTACACGGTAGACGACCTCCGGAAGATTATTCGCCGCTCTGCCGGAATTTTGCAAACTCAGCTTGATGAAGCCGGCGCCACGGAAATCGCCCGCCGCGCGCGCGGCACGCCGCGGATTGCCAATCGCCTGCTGCGAAGGGTTCGCGACTACGCCGATGTCAAAGCCAACAGTGACATCAATAGCGGTGTCGCGAGCGATGCCTTGAAGCTCGAAGGTGTAGACGACCATGGCCTGGACGATCTCGACCGGAACTTCCTTTCCACGATTATTCGCATTTACAAGGGAGGGCCCGTCGGCGTGGAAGCCATCGCCGCCACGTTAAATGAAGAAGTCGATACGCTCGTGGATGTGGTTGAGCCTTACCTGCTGCAACAGGGCTTCGTCAGCCGCACCAAATCAGGACGGAAAGCCAACGAGCCCGCTTATCGGCTTTTGAATGTGCCCTTGCCCGGCGGCGGCCCACGAACGCTGTTTGATTGAGCTGCGCATCGGGCTGACCGGGGCTCCCATGTTGTCTGAAATGAAACCTGCTGTGTCGCCCGCCCGCCCCGGCTCACGGGCGAGCAAGCAGGTCTACCTTTCGCTTGGCTCGAATCGGGGCGACCGAGTCGCAAACCTTCAGCGCGCCATGGAGGAACTCGGCAAAGTCGGGGTGAAAGTTCAACGTGTCTCGTCATTTTACAAGACCGAGCCCGTCGACTTCGGGCCGCAGGCGTGGTTCCTGAATTGCGCCGTGGAAGCGTCCACGGAGTTCATGCCGATGCAGCTTCTCAAGGCCGTCAAATCCGTGGAGCGGACTCTGGGGCGGCGCCCTGGAGTCAGCAAAGGCCCGCGACCGATTGACATTGATATCCTGCTTTACGAGAATGTGGTGGTCCGGACCGCGGCCTTGACGATTCCCCACGGGCGCATGAACGAAAGGCGATTTGTACTTATCCCCTTGCGAGAGCTGGCGCCGACCGCCCGTCACCCGCTAAGCAGAAGGACCGTCACGGAGATGCTCCAGGACTCACCCGATTTGAGCCACGTGGTTCGGTACAAGATTGCGTCATTGAATCATTGAGTCATTGAGCCATTTCGAGAGCAAACCGCTCAGTGTCTCGTTGAGGCAATGATTCAATGAATCAATGATCCGATGACTCGATTACACGAGCCCTTACGCTTCATCGCCATCGAAGGCCCGATTCGGGTCGGAAAAACCACTCTCGCCGACCTGCTGGCGGACTGCCTTCACGCCTCCCGCATTCGCGACGACGAAGACAACCCTTTTCTGGAAGCCTTCTACCGCGACAAGCCGGGCGCGGCCTTTCAGGCGCAATTCCATTTCCTCATCCAACGCTTCAAGCAGTGGCATGCCCTCGACTTGGCGGCACAAAGCGACCGTGCCATCATTAGCGATTACATTTTTGAGAAAGACAAGATCTTTGCCTATCTGAACCTGAACGATGCGGAACTCAAGGTCTACAATCAGTATTACGAAATGTTTTCCGAACAGGTCCCCATTCCGGATTTAGTGATATACTTACAAGCGAAGCCGGAGGCGTTGCGGAAGCGGATCGAGAAGAAGAATGTGCCGTTCGAACCCCGCATTTCCGACGATTATTTGCAAGCGGTCGTGAATGCCTACGAGCACTTCTTCTTCCATTACAAGTCCAGTGACTTGCTGGTGATTGAAACGTCCGAGATCGATTTCGTCGACCGGAACGAAGATTTGCAGGAGCTGCTGCACCGCTTGAGCCAGCCCGTCACCGGTACACAGTATTTCTTGCCGCTTGGATCCGCATCGGCGGACTGAGACGAGTGCAACGGGCGGCTCGCGCCAAAGCACGGGGCTGAGTGCAAAGCCCGCGCTCGCGAGCAAGCTCCGAAGTTAAAGACCCTCTCTGTCCAGGCAGGTGGAGGTCCTCCCGGACCCCCGGGCGCTACGCGCTTAGCGTCGGAATGACTTCCTGCGACCGAGAGGGTCTTTTGCTATTGAGTCATGGGGTCATCGGGCCATCGAGCCATTGAAAGAACCGCGGCATTCGATTAGTGGTTATTTGCTAGCCATCGACCACTAGACAATTGTTCCTGATTCTCAATGGCCAGATGACCCGATCGCCCGATGACCAAACACTTTGAGGTAAAGCCATGGACCAGCGCGATTTGTCCCGTACCCCACCACCCCCTACCCCCATCGGCGCTAGGATAAGCACCGTCGGCAGCCAGCCCGCGTAGCGGGCGTGGTCATTTAGCCCATGGCGAGCCAGCCGTGGGATGGTGACGGCATTCCAGATTCGTCAGTCCGTCAGTTGACGGAC
>JBEKAD010000062.1:0-13317 GCA_050018435.1 Terriglobia bacterium | reverse complement strand
AACGCTCGAGAAATCCCCAAATCACCAATCACCAATCGCCAATCGCAAATCACCAATGCCACGGACAACGGACGTCTTTACTGGAGTACCACCTGCTGCCCCTCTTTCAATCCGCTGATCAGCTCGGTCTTGACGCCGTTGGAGATTCCGAGCTTCACAGGGAGTTTCTGCTTGCCGGTCTTCGAGCCGGGGGCGGGTGTTTCCACAAAGGTGTGACGGTCTTTGTCGTAGATAACCGCCACTTCGGGAAGTTGCAGCACGTTTTGCTTCTCTTCCAGGATGATCTCGGCGTTGGCGGTCATATTGGCCTTCAATTCGCCGGTAGGGTTTTGAATGGAGACCTTGACCTCGAAGGTGGTGACGTTGTCCTTTTCCACGCCCATGGGCGAAATCTTGGTAACTTTGCCCTCAAACTTCTTGTCCTTGAGCGACTCCACGACGATACGCGCACGTTGACCCATGTAGACCTTGCTGATGTCGGCCTCGTCGACCTTCCCTTTGACGTAGACCTCGCTCACGTCACCCAGCGTCATAACCAGCGTAGCCTGGGAGCCGAGAATCAGGATGGAACTGACCGCGTCGCCCACCTCCACGTCGCGCGAGAGCACGAGGCCCTCCATAGGGCTGACGATGGTCGAATTGCTCAGGTCCTCCTCGGCGCTATCCAACGCCGCTTGCATTTGGGCTACCTGGGCCTTGCTGCGGGCGATCTCAGCCCGGCTCACGGCCAGATAGCGCTGCGCGGACATCTGCTTGTTCAAGCCGAGTTGGTAAGCCTTATCGGCGTCGTCCAGGGTCGAAGCGGAGACCACTCCCTCCGCCGCCAGCTTGCGATTGCGCTCGACGGTGGATTTCAGAAAGGGGAGGTCCGGCCCCTCCGCATCAACCTTGTTGCGCTCGTAGGTAGCTTGAGCGGATTCCACGGCAGCTTGGGCCGCCTGAAGGTTGGCTCGGGCTTCGGCCACACGGGCCCGCAACTGCTCCTTGTCAAGCTCAACCAGAACTTGGCCGGCCTTTACATGGTCGCCGTAATCCGCGAGAATCTTCTCGACAATACCGCTCGCTTTGGATTTGACCTCCACTTTGACGAGCGGCTCAATCTTGCCCGTCGCCACCACGGACCGAGCCAAGTCCCCACGGGTGACGTTGGCCAGTTTCGAAGGGTCAATCGTATCATTGGGATGCAATGCGACGGCAATGCCAATGCCGCCGCCTACCACAATGACCCCAACTATTGCCAGCAAGTACCATTTCTTCCGCTTATTATGATTATTATTCGCCATTCCTGTCTCCGGGCTACTTGAACTCTCTACGCATCCATACGTTTGCCACGCCGAGAATGTTCCCCGGTTTGCCAACTCAACGGAGAGATTGGGCTTGCATCGAAGGGGGAAACGTCGGCAATACCTCTTCACCTTAGACGGGGGTTTTCTGGAGTCGTAACCAGCGAGGGAAGGGATTCACCCGGGATATGAGGTTTTGGCAGGGATTTTTCCCCAGTGCGGGGAAGGGCGGGACGGAAATCGTGAGTTGCCTTACCGTCATACGGCGACGGTTTTGGGCGCCCTGCAAGAGCACAAGATAGTAGCCCGGGGGCAACGCCCGCGGAAAGCGCGCCGTTTGTTCCCCGGCCCTGAAGGGGCCGAACCTTCGCAGGATCAATCCGTCGGCTGACGGATTGGGAGGTCGTGTGGGCTTTACTATCCGCAGGTTAAAACCTGCCGCTACCGACTTGGCCCTTTCCGGGGCCCGGCCAAAGCGGCTTAAGTAAACGCTTAGGGGTTTGACCATTCCCACTCTCGGCGTTGGTGATTCGAGGGTTTTTGTGCACTGCAAGGGTTCCACCGGGACAACCACTTACACGACCCCGACCTGCCTCCTCGCAAGACATTTCATGTTATATTGGAATTTCGCCAGGGCTTGCCTTTGCCGGATTTTCAACACCTTTTCGGAACGGCAGGTGGTCCTCCTAAAACTAACAACTGATTCCTTACGTGAGGGTCACTCCGGGGAGTTCCCACGCCCCTCGGCGCCCCGGTATCGGAAGCAGGATTAAACCACAAGGAGTTCGCGTCTTGAGTGAACATAAACACCCGGAAGCGGCAAGCAGTGACGACCGCCGCCAGTTTGTGAATTTCGGATTTTACAAAGTCGATCCCGCCTGGCGCAGGCTGCCGGGTCAGGACCGCAAGCGCGGCAAGTGCCAGTTCATCGACGTGGTGAAAAGCTACGAAAAGGATTTGATGGTCATTGCTTACTCGATGATCGGCATTCGTGGCGATTGCGACTTCATGCTTTGGCGCATCGGGTACGACCTGCTGAAGTTTCAGGAAATGATGGCGAAGCTGCTGGAGACCGATTTGGGGAAATACCTCACCACGCCCTATTCGTTTTTGTCCATGACCAAGCGTTCCGTTTACGTGGACAAGCACACCCACGCCGGCCAGGAAGGCACACGGCTAAAGCTCATTCCCGGACAGTTCCGCTATCTCTTCGTCTATCCCTTTGTGAAAAGCAAAGCGTGGTATCGCCTCACCAAGCACGCGCGGCAGGGCATGATGGACGAGCACATTGAGATCGGCCACCGTTACCCCACCGTGCGCTTGAACACCACCTACTCCTTCGGCTTGGATGACCAGGAATTCGTGGTGGCCTTCGAGAGCGATAAGCCCGAACACTTCGTCGATCTCGTCATGGAACTGCGCCATAGCGAGGCCACCAGTTACACCGTTCGCGACACCCCCACGCTCACCTGCATCCACCGCGAACTGGATGAAGTGCTGGACTTGCTGGGAGGGTGAGATTCATTTTCGATTGCCGATTGTCGATTTTCGATTGAAGACCGCAACGGCTGATTTGGGATTTGGGATTTTGGATCGTATACGCACTCTCCGTGACCTCTGTGCCCTCTGTGGTGAAAACGTCTTTGCGTCGCATCTCCGTGACCTCTGCGTTCAATCTTTTCTCAAGAGTGCTACAATGAGCACCCATGGCGGCTAAAACTAAATCTTCCAAGCACGGCTCGACTCCAAAATCGAAAATCCAAAATCTAAAATCCAACACTTCGCCCGCCCGCTTGCAAAAGATCTTCGCGGCGCTCGACGCGCTCTTCCCCAAGGCAGAGTGCGCGCTGCGCCACGAGAACGCTTTCCAACTTCTCGTCGCCACCATTCTCTCTGCCCAGTGCACAGACGAGCGCGTGAACAAGGTCACGCCGGAACTCTTCCGCAAATTCCCCACCCCTCACGATTTCGTAGCCTTGCCGCAAGGGGAATTGGAACGGGAGATTCATTCCACGGGCTTCTTCCGCAACAAGGCGAAAAGCATCATCGGCGCCGCCACCAAGATCGTGCACGACTTCGGCGGTGCGGTTCCGCGCACGATGGAAGAACTGCTCACCCTGCCCGGCGTTGCACGAAAAACCGCCAACGTGGTCCTGGGAACGGCCTTCGGCATCGCCAGCGGCGTGGTGGTGGATACGCACGTCTTCCGCATCGCCCACCGCCTGAAACTGTCCAACCAAGAGACGCCGGAAAAAGTCGAGCAGGATTTGATGAAACTCGTGCCGCAAAACCGCTGGGTTTCCTTCAGTCATCAACTGATCTGGTTCGGCAGAAAGATATGCTACGCGCACCAGCCCCTGTGCACGGAGTGCCCCCTGGCGCCCATCTGCGACTCTCCCGATAAGACGATCGGATCAGCAAATTGATTCATCTTCTCACCGGACACTGTCGATAGCCGATGTGGGGTAGTGTGTCACGCGGGGGTTAGGCCGTCGGCCCGGCCAATCGCCAATGGGCAGCACGCTCGGCGCATTCTCCTTCGGACTTTGCCTTCTCCTTCCGACTTTGCCTTTTTCTCGTCGCCGGTCACTCGTCACTATTCATCTGTCTTCAAGGCTGGGGGCGAGGGCAGTTCGAAATGCCGCGGACCTCACACCGCAGAGGTCCGCGCTTGCTGACAGCTACCCGGCATGGCGCGTAACTACCTTAGTTTTCATGGATATTAGGGGACAATCGGCTAACAGTATTTGTTTTCAATGGGATGTCAGCTTTGGGGTATCGAGGTTTTGCGCCTGGCTTTTGTTTTCAATAGGTTCTCGGCTTCGCTCAGGGAGGCTGGCGCTTTTTTTCTGGCGGTTTTCCATCGTCCAAATAATTGCCTTGACTGCGCGGCCACTTCGATTTCCGCCTGGCGAAATATATCCACGAGTTCGGCGAACCGGGGGTGCGCGGCCTGCTCCGGTGTCAGGACGGCCCGCGCCGTCTCCTCGACCGCGCAGGGCGGAGCTTCCAGCATGGCCCGCCAGAGGTTGCGGTAGCTGGGCGAACTCCACCCGCTCCGCAGGCCGTTCATCCGTGATTGGGCCTTGCCCCGCGCGCTGCGCGGACCGGTTGATTTTAGTGCGTTGCGGCGGCTGGCGGCCAAACGGGCCGGGGTCATGAGGCGAGGCTTAAGCAAGGACATGGCAACACCTGAGCTTAACTACACCTCTAGTATATACTGGTAGCCCACACTTGTCAAGAGACATTGTGTCCGATTCGCGCTTTTTTTGATTTTTTTTGAGGGCAGCCGGGAGAGGGTCAATCTGACGTCGTAGCGTCGGGTTTACCCCGCCAAATGGCCTGTGTAGCGGCGGGTTTACCCCGCCACGTGGCGGCGTCCCGATAGGATCGGGATAAATTCCGCCGCCTCTACGTGAGATTGACCCGCTACCCCAAAACCGACGCCGCCTGGAGCGCAGAACCCCGATGTAGGGCCGAGCGGCGCTCGGCCTCGGGTCAACCACACGGCTTTGCTTTTCCCCTGGACCTCGGACTTCGGACCCCGGACTTCGGACTGCGTTTCTGGCCCCTGCCCGCCAGCAAAAACCTCGTGGCGGCAATTCCCTGTCGCCAGCAAGGGAGCTTGTTTGACCGATGCCAGTGTTTTTCTTGCGCTTCGTCAAAATATGTGCCTAATAGTCACGTCAGCCAAAAAATAACAGCTTAAGTAAAAAAAGGTATTGACAAGCGTACTGGCTGGGTGTTTAATAACCGCGTTCAGGGACAACTTGTTCGCAATTACAACTGATTTGAGTTAGGAATAGAAACGCCCTGCGCCGATTTCGCAAGGGCAAGACCCTGGGTTCATTACACGACAAACCAATGTTCCAGCCCAGGCCGTTTGGCCTGTCCGGGAACATAAGTGTTGAAGGAAATGGCACACCCGCAAGGGTATGCGTCAGCCCGCGTGAGCAGCAACAGAGATGATACCGATGGGCTGAAAAGTGTGACGCGTTAGTGGGGCGCATACATACTGACAATGTACGGGCTCCCCGACATCACTTGCCCCCGCCATCTCTGTCGGGGATAGGAGGGAAGATATGCTGCACCGACGCAATTTCTTCAGAGTTCTGGGATCGAGTTGCATCGCAGGATTGCCGCTCTTTACGGCGAGAAACGTGCTAGGGAAGCTGGCCTGCACACCTTTCAATCAGTTCGGTGTGCAGGGGTGTGAGGCCGGTATCGACTCCAGCCTTTTCAGCGTTAAGGCCTTCGACACCCAACATGCGACCGAATGGTGTTGGGCGGCAAGCATTGAGATGGTGTTTGCCTACTATGGATTTCGGGTTCCACAAGACCGAATCGTAAAAGAAACTTGGGGCGAAATTGTAAACCTCCCTGCCATGAGCCCCTTCCAAATTCTGAATGATCTCAACCGCGAGTGGGTTGACGATAACGGCAAGGCGTTTCGAGCATTTGGGACGACGTACACTGCAAATCCAATTACGGCCGCACAGGATCTGGCAGCCGATATGCCCCTCATCATCGGCACGCTGGGACATGCCATGGTCCTGACAGCATTAGTATACAATCGCAACCTATACGGAGCAGGTTTCGTTACCTCCGCCGTGGTTCGCGACCCGTGGCCCAGGCCGGGGTTTGTCGACGGCAGGCGCATACTCGCGGCCCAAGAGTGGGGTAATACGAGCTTTCTCGTGCGAATACGAGTCCAAACTATCAAGCCGACCGAGTAGCCACGGTCAGCGTTTTTGTGACCGTGCCCAAACTTTGCGAACTCGCGGTCAGGAAGGCGCTGATCGTGGCTACCCACTCAAGCCGCGCCACGAATTAGATGGCGCGCATTTTCAATGTCTGGCACTGGTGCAGTGTGAACAAGTATCCCGGCATGAGTGCGGCACAACCAATGCACCGCTGCGAGTTAACGATTGCCAGTTTGCCTTTGGGTTCAAAAAGGGCAATTCTGAGAAACAACTGGTGTTTCTAAAAAAGGAGAGTTGCTAGATGAACATCCGAGGACCTTAATTATTGTGTCGGTTGTGACAATTATGTTAGCCACCACAGTCAGTTGTCGGCATTTCAATAAGTCGTTCTCTCTTGCTGCCGCACCAGATTTGCCCTACCTTTACTCGAAGGATGACTACACCAGGGACATCGGCATATACAACGATCCGGCTCAAAGTGATGCCGCACATAAGGCGGCGCGGAATAACATTGGCTGGGGCCTAATGGGCTTAATGGATGATTTGTACAACGTATACTCTGCACACCTCTACTCGGGCAAAGGGACCATCGCCGTGAGCGGCGACCTTGGGACTGACGGCCGCCGTATCTATTGCTCGTCAAACCGCCGCAAAAACCCTTTTTGGCGCGTTGGGGACAGCTATGACCGGCCTCAATCTGTCTGTCGATAAGAACTTTTTCGCACAACAGACCTACCAGGTTATCGCACTCGCGATGGAGACGCGGCGCACTGCGCTTTACACTCAGATATCTAATGGACTCAGCACGAAGTCTGTTGTCGATTACCCGCTAACCGCAGTGAAGCGGGACTCAGTTTTGTATCTCTATGCCGGATCCCTTCCCGGTGGGTTGCAGGAAATTCAGGAGGAGGCTGGGGCGGCCTCGGTCAGTACCGAGAAGGCCACCAAGCCGGCGGGGGCGCCAACCATCCAGTGAAAAGACCCGGAACGTGGTAGCAACGGTCAGTGTTTTTCTGACCGTGGGCTTTTTCCCAAGATTTACGAACCCACGGTCAATTCCAAATGCGAATTGACCGTGGCCCCCGCTGTTCCCCTGCCCGCCCACCCCGTCAAATGTGCGCCACCCAGCCCGGCCTTGAAATTTCTATTGCCGCGTTGATAATCAATGGGCGATATTAGTTCCGAGAAATGGAATGCCGCCCTTAAGCTACCGCCAACACGAAGTCAGTTTTTGCGCTGATGTTTCGAAGTGGTCCGACAAAATCTTTGAAACCCATCCCGAGCTGCCCTTTGGTTCATCTGAAATTGAACGGTTTGGTCGCGGCAGCCTGCAAAGGCAGGACTTTCGCGTCTACGAACGAAAAGCGGGCGGGCGCGGCAAGTTAGCTCTTTGCGGCGAGGTGAAGCTTCCAGGCGCAGCGCAGGGAAGTTCTCCGTTCGGCATGGCCCTGATGGAGGATGCGTTCCCAAAGGCCACGCGCGAAGGGTGTCGTTACTTTTTCACATGGAATGTAGAACATCTTGCACTATTCGACTGGAAAATGACGGCATCACCTGCCACGCGGGGAAAATGGTTTCCGTAAACAAGGGCATGTGGGATAAGTCCAAGGGGCCCGACCTCGACCATGAGTTCAACCGCGCCCGGCTGGCGGCCATGGGCCACATTCTGTCGCCACTACGCAACTTGCACCTCCCCGTTTTTTCCCTCATTATTGTGCTTTGACCGGCCGATAAGAATGCGAGGATATTAAACTGAGAGTTGCTGACTTCCGGAACGGGACCTCCGCAGAACGTCTCAGAACTTACACTTAATGAGACGTGACTTGCGTTTGGGGATTGACATGAGGGCCGAGTTTGTGAGATGACTACGAGTAGCGGTGATTGAATTATGATTCTAGCGGGAAATAGAGTATCAGGAAGATACAAGTACGTCCGGGAGGAAAAGGCCGGGGGGGCAACGTTTACCCCGAATGGTTTGGCGAGCTTTGTTGCTCAACAAATCGTTGCGAGTCTAAGTGGCTCCAAAAGTAAGATGCTTCGGGTGATCGATCCTGCGGTTGGTGAGGGAGCTCTACTGCTAAGTCTTTTGGATGAGTTGGTGTCTCATGGATATCGAAATATAGAAATCCACGGGTTTGATACTAATCCCGAGTCGTTATCGGTGGCAAAAGGGGCTCTTGAAGCGAGATTTCCGTACGTTGCAATACGGTTTCGAGTCGGGGACTTCCTGGAATTTGCGGGGCAAGCGGCGGGTGGAGGACGCTCGTTGTTCGATGCGGGGCCGGGGGAGCGCTTTGACGTGGTTATCGCTAACCCACCGTACGTGAGGACACAAATTATGGGAGCATCGCACGCCCAAGGCTTGGCCTCGCATTTCGGTCTGAGCGGGCGGGTGGACCTGTACTACGCTTTCATTTTGGGCATAATAGAAGTTTTGGAAGAAAACGGAGTGGCGGGCGTGATCGTCTCGAACCGCTTCATGACAACGAAATCCGGCGCGGCGGTTCGGAAAGTTCTTCGCGAGTCCGTTTGCATTAGGCATGTGTGGGACCTTGGGGATACTAAACTTTTTGAAGCTGCCGTCCTTCCAGCCGTTTTGGTCATGACCAACGGGCGTCCGGTTGGAAAGAATGAAAATCCGGACTTCACGTCTATTTACGAAACAGATGCCCCCGCAGACAGCGAAGCGAGTGATGTGATCGCGGCTCTAAGTAAGTCCGGGAGTGTTTCGATTGAAGATGGGCGGCGCTTTCGAGTGATCCATGGGAGATTAGACCTTAAGAATGAATCGGATCAGGTGTGGCGGGTGGCAACTGATAATGGGGACTCCTGGCTGCGAACGATTGAAAGTCACACTTGGGGAAGATTTGGCAATATTGGAAGCATCCGCGTAGGAATCAAGACCTGCGCCGATAAAGTGTTCATCAAGCGCGATTGCGATTGGGACGGAGTGCCGCAGTGCGAGCGACCGGAGCTAATGCGGCCTCTTACCACCCATCACGTGGGTCGAAGATTCAAGGCTGACGCTACAAAGGGCCTACGATGGGTTGTGTACCCTCACACAAACGATGAGGGGCACCGTGATGCCGCCGATCTTTCTCGGTATCCTCGGACCGCAGCATACCTTGAGAGTCATCGCCCGACGCTAGAAAGCCGGTCGTACGTGATCGAGGCGGGCCGGCAGTGGTATGAAATCTGGGTTCCGCAGGACCCCGAGGCGTGGAGCCTTCCAAAACTTGTGTTCCGCGACATCTGCGAAGCTCCAACCTTTTGGGTCGACCTTGGCGGGAGCGTGGTGAATGGGGATTGCTATTGGTTAGCACTAAATCCGGGCGCCGACACCGATTTGCTTTGGCTGGCAGCGGCTGTGGCCAATTCGTCCTTCATTGAGGCATTTTACGATCACTGTTTCCACAACAAGCTGTATGCGGGGAGACGGCGCTTTATGACGCAATATGTCGAGCAGTTTCCCTTGCCCAACCCATCAGGGGAAGAATCTGGAAAGCTGATTGACCTCGCAAAACGGATCTACGATATGACTCCTTCGGTGTTAGCAGGCGATTTGGAGTCACAACTCGATTCCCTTGTATGGCAGGCCTTTGGCGTATCAGTCGAAGAACTCAGCCGGTAGCGGAATTTGAAGCTTTTTGTTCAGTACTTTTCCTTGAAACTGAGGGAACCGCGTGAAGAACGCCTCGCCTGTCGTGAGAAAAATGTGGGTAAGGGTGACTGTGGTACCGTCCGTGCTCGCGTAGAAGAGGACATAGCGGACGTCGCAATGTTTCAACTGCTTGCCGAGAACCTTCGGCATATCGAGGGGGTCTTGGCTGTCCGGGCGCACCAAGCCAAGATCAATGGTCGGTGCGGTCTGCAACTTGACTTCGAGCAACTGATGCCTCACGTCCGGGAATTGTCCGTCATCTGCGTAGGTGGAATAACCGAGAGCCTTGCAGACAAGCCGATGAAGATCGGCGCCCCTCAGCCTCTCCTGATCGCGGCCCTTATCCGGGAATGAAGTTTTTACCAAGGGAAGCAAGCGGCGAAAGAGCGCGGCTATAGGAAGAACGCTTCCGGCACTAGGGTTATCAGTTGTTGAAATGCCGTGAAGGTCTGCCCTCTGGTCTACCAGCGGTCTCACGGTTTGAGTATCGTCTGGGGTAATGAGTTCGGCAGGTTCTTTTCGGCAAATGAGGCGGGCCTGATATTTCTGAGTGAGAGTCCCTGTTGTGTCGAGCTTCGCAAGTGCTTCGCCAGTGACAACCTTTACACACTGGACAACGCCCTCGGCGGACGGGCGGATGATAACGTAACGTCTCGTTGGAGCTAACTCCTCGTTCCAGACCTGAAGATTATTGCTTTTTTGAGTGTAGGTATCGAACCTCTGACCAGGGAATCGCGGCTTCGTCTTGGCAAATCTAGTGGGAACGGGGTAGCCGAGAGCTTTACAGACTGCCGTTTTCACGACTTTGGAGCGGGTGCGATTAGGAAGTGCGGCTAGATTAAGCCCAGCCAAAGCGGTATTCAAGAGTGACTCCAAGGCGGGTGTAGGAATCCAGAGGGTTGGGTCGCCAACTTCGATCGGGTCGTATATGGTGCGCCCGCTTTTTCGAATGTGGTCTACGTAGGCAGAGAAGGGAGGATTACTCTTTCCTGTCATGTCGCTGTGATCTCGGGGTCAAAAGATTTGGCACAGAAACCCCCAGCGCCTTGCTGAATACTTCAAGGGTGCTAAGCGTGACGTTTCGCTCTGCACGCTCAATTGCACCTACATAGGTCCGATGGAGGCTGCACCTGTCGGCAAGCTCTTCTTGGGAGACACCCAACCCCAACCGAAGGAGACGGATGTTCGTCGCCAATGTTTGGCGTAGCTCAGCACCGGGCTTTCTAAGTGTTCTTTTGCTCTTCATTCAATAGTTGGTGCCAAAGGGTCAGCATCAAGGATGATTTTGATGATGCCTATATGTCTACAGAACACGAGTAGCATTTTAAAGGCATACCTCCTGAAACAGCGCGGGCAAGAATATCCCCAGCGGCTACCGCCTGAAGCACCGCAGGTTATTTCCATCACGTCTATGGCTCCCATAAATAGAAACGATTGGACATCTATCGCGACTGAAGTTGAACATTATCAGAGTCCCGCTGGAGCATCGTGCCCGCGTCGAGATGACCTTGCCCCCAGGGCTTCGCGGCGCGGGCCGGTGCGGGACAGAAGGAAACCTCCAGATTCCCCTCACAGACGCCTGCTTTTGGAAATACCCGATCCACGAAATCTTACCCAAGAGTTGAGTGCGAAACTCACATCCGCATTCAAACGGATTCAAGACCGCAAGGTCACGCACTTAGTCGAAGAGGCGTTCATGAAGTGCCACACGGCCCTTGAAGTTCGCGAGGCCGCAAAGTTACCATTAGGTTTGCCCCTGGAATTGCAGCAGGAAGACCGAAGGAACTTGGATGATGCTGTATTTGAACTCTTGGGTGTTCAAAACCCCCGGCGGCGAAAGGATCTGATCGACCGTCTATACCGCGAAGTGGCATCCCACTTCCGCTCTATCCGTATCGTGGAAGTCCAAAAGATGGAGCAACGCAGGCATGGCGGCGGCAAGGACGACGTTTCCCAAACGGAACTCGCGCTGGACGCCTGGAACCACGTAGGCGGCGAGCTCCATGAACCGCTCCCAACGTGGGCGGAGGCCGAAAATGGGTAATCCCAAAAAGAAGGTGGAGATACCGGAGGGAGACGTCAGGCTTCCGGCTGCGGAACACATGTTTGAAGCCACCACGATTTATTTCGGTAAGAATCCCGCCGAGATCATCGTGTGTGACAGCCGAGCCGAGGCAGAACTCCTGGCGGCGATTGCAGAGACGGGCTACCGCGGCCCCATTTCTATTCCCACCACGGAGGAAGGATGCCGCATCCTTCACCAAAAGCTTCAAGACCGCCTCACCCGCGCCCGGGCCAGGTTCGAGGAATTAGCCCGGGAGCGCGCCGGAAGCGAAAGGATGCAGGCGCAAATTGTAGAAATTCTCTGGCGTTGGTTCATCCACGGCCGCCCCACCTCATCTGCGCGGTAGGCCCGAGCGACCGTAGCGGGTCACCACTCTTGCGCTTACAGCAGCCTCATTCCCTCCAGGTCCCAGCGAGCCACTTGGGCGGTTTCGTAGCTGAGATTGCTCGGCAGGGCGGCGCCGGCGGCTCGGAAGCCGAAGACGGGGTCTTCCACGACGGTTTCGCGGCTGCGAATGGCGGGCGCAGGCATTAATCTGCTAACATTTTGCGGAAAAAATGACTCCGAGGAGGTTACCCAAGTGGCGAGCATCAAGGTTCTCTCGATTGATGGTGGCGGGATTCGAGGGATTATTCCAGCCATCATCCTTGCCGAATTGCAAAAACGGCTGGGCAGGAATTTGTATGAAGTCTTTGACCTCATCGCGGGAACGTCGACGGGCGGCATCATCGCGCTGGGAATCGGCACGCGCGGCAACAACGGTCAGCCGTATACGCCGGACGAACTGCTGAACCTCTACGTACAGAATGGCCCGGCGATCTTCAAGAAGAACTTCCTCACGCCGGAGAAAGAGCTCTTATTTCCGAAGTATTCACCCGACGGTCTGGAAAAAGTCCTCGAGGAATTCTTCCAAGCCACGGAGTTCAAGACGGCGCTCACTCCGCTATTGATCTCCAGCTACGATCTGCAATCCCAGCTTCCCTTCTTCTTTAAGAGCCACCAAATCACCGCCAAGCCAAATTACAATTGGCCCGTGACGTCCATCGCCCGAGCCACCTCGGCGGCGCCAACGTACTTTCCCCCTCTGCACCTCACCAAGGGCGCGGAAGACTCCGCGCTGGTGGACGGTGGGGTGTTCGTGAACAACCCCTCCATGGCCGCCTATGCGGAAGCGCGAGCGCTTTATCCGGAATTCGCGGAGTTCGTGGTGGTTTCAGTGGGCACCGGCGACCGGCAGGATAGCATCGCCTATGCCGCGGCCAAAGAATGGGGACTCGTGGGCTGGGCCAGGCAGATTGTGCCGGTTTTCATGGATAGCGTTTCCGAGGCCGTCGACTATCAACTGAGCCTCATGCCGGGATGCACGTACCATCGCCTTCAGGTTTCCAATTTGCAAGCGGCCGAAAACGAGATGGATGATGTGACGCCGGATAATATCGCGAATCTGCAAGCAACTGCCAAAGAGTACGTCGCGACCCAGTCGGCGGTATTGGATGGAATTTGCGCCGAACTGAAGGAGGGCCGCGGAAGCAATATGCCCGGCGTCGGTCGGTAGCGGCGCGCTGAGCAGCAGCACTTTGACAGAGACCGCCGTTCGTTGAAAGG
>JBEKAD010000061.1:0-13321 GCA_050018435.1 Terriglobia bacterium | reverse complement strand
TGGCGCCAGCCAGCCAGCTGCGTGGCTGGTATTAATTTCCCACTCTTGCAAGCCACCTTGCTGGCTGTGATTTGCGCTCACGGTTAAAAAACCCGCGAGCAAGCTCGCGGCCAGTAACGCGCCAGCAAGCTGCCGCACTCCAAAGCTTCGCACCGTATGCCCGCGTTGAAGCGCTCTCCCGTCGGCGTTCGGCTTTTGCATGTGGCTGGGCTTCCTGCCTTCCGCCTACTGCCTTCTGCCTCCCCAACCCGCCGTGAGAAATCCGGGCTAGATGGGGGTCAGTAGACGTAAGGCAGCAGCCGCCAGGTGCGGCGGCGGTAGGACTCGAATTCGCTCCCGAAGTGCTCTGCCAGCAGGCATTCTTCCTGCCCCACGCGCAGCAGCACGAAAACCAGAGTCAAAATCGAAACCGGGATCACCAGCCAACTGCGGAACACCAGTGTCACGCCCGGCATGAGGATTACCACGCCCAGGTACATGGGATGCCGAATGCGCCGGTACAATCCTGTTTGGATAAGTTGATGATTCTCCTGCAAGGTCACGTAGCCGCTGAATTGCTTGCCGAGCGTCCACACCGCTGCGACGCGAATCACTGTGCCCGCCAGGCAGAGCGCCAGACCGGCGGCACGCAACGCTTCCCTTTCCGGGAAGGTCGCCACGCCGCGGCGGTCGGCGAAGGGAAGGAAGACCATCAAGAAAAACGAACTGACCACGACGGCCAGGAACATGCCACGACCGACCACCTGCGCACCCTTGCTGAACGGCTGAACGCTCAGGCGGGGAATGAACACAATGAGTACGCCGAGCACTCCGAGGCCCACATAGCCCGTGCGCGCGGGATCGCGGAAGAACCCGCCCAGGTCACCCACGCCCCAGCCCAGCAGAACCGGGAGAACGACCATCGCCAGATACGCGAGAGTACGTAACAGTTGTTTTGCGTGTTTTTTCATGACGGTCTCACAGTGCACGGCCCCGCTCGATCACGTGGGAATATACTTCCGGAACGGAACGCAATCAATGGGCAGGTGCAAAAGGAAGCGATGACGGCGCTCGCAGAATTGCGCCGGCGCCCTCACAGCGCGTCACGGCATGCGGTAAGCGCCAGGGGTGTTTCTTCCCCGCCGGGAAGCAAGCCAAACGGCAGCGCCATTTGCGGGTGACGCGCCGCGGTAGGCACTTCCCCGCGATTGCCATCCAGGCCGTAGCGCGCCCGGAGTTCTGCCAGCAGATGGGCTATTTTCTCCGGATATTCGCCGCGCAAGTACGCTGAACGCGCGTAGAGTTTCCGGTAACGCTTGACCAGATGGGGAAATTCCCTTTCCAGAAACGGCATGAATTGCTTCATGGCAGAAGGCATCAGGAACAGGATGTTGGCGTAAAGGAAACGGGCGCCGGCTTGCGCCGCCTGCGCTGCCAGCGCTTCCAACATGCGCGGCGCATCATTCAGTCCCGGCAGGACGGGCATCGCGTTCACGCCCACGCGGATTCCGGCTTGGGCCAGCTTCCCTACGGCTTCCAGGCGCTGGGCGGGGACGGGGGCTTTGGGCTCGAGCTGCCGCGCCAGCCGCTCGTCGTGAGTGGTTACGGTCATATGCACGCTGAAGCGATGCCGCGCGGCGAGGGATTGAAGCAGGTCCACGTCGCGAAGGATCAGGACCGATTTGGTGGTGAGGGAAAGGTCCAGCCCAGGGAATTCCGCGAAGACTTCCAACATGCGGCGGGTGATGGCAAATTGCCGCTCGGCTGGCTGATAGGGATCCGTCGCCGTGCCCAGGGCGATGGGCAGCCCTTTGTCGCGCCCCTGGCGCAGTTCCGTGCGCAGGCGTTCCGGCGCGTCGGTCTTGGCGTAGATCTTCCGTTCAAAGTCGCGGCTATCCCACATCTCCATGAACTCGTGCGTGTAACGCGCGTAGCAGTAATGGCAGCCGAATTCGCAGCCGCGATAAGGGTTGATAGTCCAGGCAAAGGGCATGCGCCCGCTGGACTCGCGGTTCAGCGTGGAGCGCACCGCCAGGCGGTAGTACTCCACCTCCGCCCGCTCGCGCAGCAAAGGGCTTTGGGCCGCCATGCGCGCAATGCCCACAAGCGGCGTTTTATTAACGGGCTCCCGCAGTGAAGTGCAACCCATACAGAACACCCTGTGATCTGGCCTGCATGTAGTTTCGCTTTTTATTCGCCTTTTGTCAAGGAGGTGATTGTGGGGCAAGGCCTGGTTCAAAGCGTGCGCCAAGCCGGAAGGTCCCAGCAAAAACAAAGGGGCACAACGCTCAATTTGGT
The DNA here is from genome assembly GCA_050018435.1 of Terriglobia bacterium. Classification (GTDB taxonomy): domain Bacteria; phylum Acidobacteriota; class Terriglobia; order UBA7540; family UBA7540; genus Bog-366. The sequence goes on along the minus strand of JBEKAD010000061.1, from coordinate 11,044 downwards.
TGAGCGCCGTGCCCCTCTCATGTTTTAACCAATCAATTGCGACTTTCTGGCTGTTCCCCTGCTTCCTGCTTACCTGCACTGTTGGCAATTCTCGGCCTGTCCCAACTCTCTGAGGGTATTGCGTATTGACTGCATAGCCGCTCCCTTATGGCCGCAAAAATCGTTGGCGGCAACATTCAGATCCCGATATGCTGACTGGAGAGCGCTTACGGCATTATGGATGTTCGGACAGGCGTGAGGCACCGGAACGGGCATGGGCACAGGGGCTGGGGCAGCGATGGCTGCCGACGAGTTAAAGGTTTGCGCCTTTGGAGCTCCAAACAGATATCCGAGGACAAAGGCAGCAAGCACGACGCTCAAAGTGATAATCGTTCTTCTCATTTTCCCTCCCAAATTGAAAGTTTGTACTCCCCAAAGGAACGTGGGTACTCATCTTAACCACATTTTGTCACTTTTGCGAGTCTAACATTGCAAGAGGGAGGATTTTGAGGCAAGGCCTCCTTTAAGACATGCCCCTGCCGGATGGTCCAAGCAAACACAAAGGGGCACAGCACTCAAACTGGTTGAGCGCCGTGCCCCTCTCATGTTTGCACAAATTAAAGGTGACCTTCTGGGTGTTCCCCTACCTCCTGCCTTCCCGGCACTCGGCGCAATCCTCTGCGGCCCTCAACTGCTCGATCGCTTCGTGTACTGTCCGCATCGCCTCTCTCTTATGGCCGCAAAAATCGTGGCGGGCTTCCCGCAAATCATTCTCTGCTGTTCGGAGCGCACCGATGGCCTCATGGATGTTCGGACAGCGAGCCGGTACCGGGACGGCCATGGGCACGGGGGCTGGGGCAGCGATGGCTGCCGACGAGTTAAAAGTTTGCGCCTTCGGAGTCCCAAACAGAATGGCCAGAACCAAGGCGGCAAGCACTACGGTCAATGTGATAATCGTCCTCTTCATTTTCCCTCCCAAATTGCAAAGTTTGAACTACCTGTGATTATGGAGACATATCTTAATCGCATGGGGTCCCGTTCGCAAGTCTAAACATTGCAAGAGAAATAAAGTTGCGGGGCGGCCAGCCGGTTACCCGCAGGGTTTAGGCCGGGCAGCTTCCCGGCGGTCCCTGCATGGAACCGCTAATGCTGCTAGAATACCGATGACTCATCAACTCTCAGGAGGCGCGCATGAAGGCCGCAGCGGTCCAGATGGACGTGAAGATTCTCGCCAAGGAGCACAATCTCGATCAAGTCCTCAGCCGTCTGGAGCAGGCGGCAAGCGCGGGCGCGAAGCTGGCGGTCTTCCCCGAATGCGCCCTGAGCGGCTACTGTTTTGTCAGCCGCGAGGAAGCTGCGCCCGTAGCTGAGGAAGTTCCCGGCCCCTCGACCGAAAGGATTCTGGCGGCCGCGCGGGCCCTCGATTGCACGGTCGTGGTGGGGTTGCTGGAGCGCGCTGGCGACCAGATTTTCAACGCCGCCGCGGTCGTCACGCCGCAGGGTATTCTGGGAACCTATCGCAAGCTGCACCTTCCCTGCCTCGGCATTGACTGGCACGCGGCGCTGGGCGATAAGCCCTTTCCCGTTTTCGCGACGCCGCACGCCAAAATCGGCATCAGCATTTGCTACGATTGCAGCTTTCCTGAATCCGGGCGCGTGCTCAAACTGAAGGGGGCGCAAATCCTGGCCATTCCCACCAACTGGCCGCTTGGTTCCGACACCTGGCAGCACACGCCGCCGGTGCGCGCCACAGAGAATCACCTCTACGTCATCGCCTGCGACCGCGTGGGCGAGGAGCGTGGCTTTCGCTTTGCCGGCCATTCACAAATCGTGGACTGCGCCGGCACAAAACTGGCAGAAGCAGGCGACACGGAAGAAACGATTCTCTACGGCGAAATCGATCCCGCCACCGCCGACTGCAACCGCGTGATCCGGCAACCGGGCAAGTGGGAATTCGACCGCATCGCCGCCCGCCGGCCGGAAATGTACACTCCGCTTACCGATCCGGCGAGCCGGCCGTAGCCGCGCCGCCCGCCCGGCCCCCCGTCCCGCAGCAGGGGTGAAATCTAAAAGGCTTATCTCCGACCGGCTCCCGGGAAGGAATCCCACGAGGAGGTTTAGTTTGAACTTATCGATTCGCAATGTTGCCATCATCGCCCATGTGGACCACGGCAAGACCACGCTGGTGGACGCCATGCTCCGGCAGAGTGGCATTTTCCGGCAGGGCGAACCCGTGGTGGAGCGGGTTATGGACTCCAATGAACTTGAGCGCGAGCGCGGCATCACCATCCTGGCCAAAAACACTGCCATCACCTATCACGGCACGCGCATCAACATTGTGGACACGCCCGGCCACAGCGACTTCGGCGGCGAGGTGGAGCGCGCCCTGAAGCTCGTGGACGGCGTGCTGCTGCTGGTCGATGCGAGTGAGGGTCCCCTGCCCCAGACTCGCTATGTATTGCGCAAGGCGCTGGAGGCCAAGCTGCCTCCGATCGTGGTGATCAACAAGATCGACCGCAGCGACGCGCGGCCGCAGGAGGTGTTGAACGAAGTCTACGATCTGTTCATCGATCTCGACGCCACCGAGGATCAACTCGACTTTCCCGTCCTTTACTGCATCTCCAGGAACGGGATCGCTCGCGAGTCGCTGGAGGGCGCGTCGGAAAACCTTCAGCCGCTCTTCGAAACCATTCTGCGCGCCATTCCCGCTCCTGCGGGAGACCCGGCCGCCCCGCTTCAGCTTCTCGTTGCCAACCTGGATTACAGCGAGTACCACGGACGCCTGGCGCTGGGCCGCATTTTTTCCGGCACGCTGCGGCGCGGCGACGAAGTGGCCATCGCCAAACTGGACGGAAGCCTTCAGAAGACCCGCATTACCAAACTCTATGGTTTCGAAGGACTGGAGCGCATCGACCTCGAATCCGCTGAGGCCGGAGACATCGTGGCCATCGCGGGGGTCGAGGGCATCACCATCGGCGAGACCGTGACCAGCGCCGAATCCCCCGCGCCGCTGGCGCACATCCCCATTGATGAGCCCACCATCTCCATGGTTTTTACGGTAAACACCTCGCCCTTTTCGGGGCGGGATGGCGCCTACGTGACCTCGCGACACTTGCGTGAGCGGCTCGACAAGGAGCTGCTCACCAACGTGTCCATCCGCGTGGAGGAGATGGAGAGTCCCGACTCCTTCAAGGTGCTGGGAAGGGGTGAACTCCAGTTGGCCATTTTGATCGAGATGATGCGGCGCGAGGGTTACGAACTCGCGGTGGGGAAGCCCGAAATCATCACGCGGACCGTGGACGGCAAGCTCCAGGAACCTTCCGAACAACTGATTATCGATGTTCCCCAGGATTTTGTGGGCGTGCTGATGCAGGAAATCGGCATCCGCAAGGGCATCAATCACAAGATTGTGAGCCACGGCGCGGGGCACGCCCAGAGCGGCCGCGTGCGCCTGGAATTCTCCATTCCTTCCCGCGGACTCATCGGGCTGCGCGGGGAAATCCTGAAAGCGACGCGCGGCACGGCGGTGATGAATACCCTGTTCGATGGCTACGTTGATTGGCAGGGCGACCTGCCGGCGCGCCTCACCGGCTCGCTCATCGCCGATCGCGCCGGCCGCACCACGGCCTACGCGCTGTGGAACCTCCAGGAGCGCGGCGACCTGTTCGTGCAGCCGGGCGTGGAGGTTTATGAAGGCATGGTGGTCGGCCAAAACGCGCGCTGGGACGACATGGACGTGAACGTGGTTAAAGAGAAGAAACAAACCAACATGCGCGCCTCCGTGGCCGACGAAGCCATCCGCCTGATCCCCTTTCGCCCGCAGACCCTCGAAGAAGCCATCGAGTTCATTGCCGAAGACGAACTCGTCGAGGTCACGCCCCAATCCATCCGCCTGCGCAAGAAAATCCTCGAATACAACAAGCGGCCCAAAAAGCACAAGCACCCTATGCAGGAGTGAGGAGCATGCGCGCACTTGGGGGAGAGACAAATGAGGTATAAGGGCGGAGCTTTAGAGACGGCGTGAAAATCCCTTGTAGGCCCTTCATTTTTCGGCCCCCGCTTGATGCGCCGCCTGATGTAACGCCGGGCGGAACTTGTCCCGACGCGGTCGGGAGCCCGGCACGTGTCCCGACAGGTCGGGACGCTACAAAGACTTGCTACGAGCCGGGCCAGGCCTTTGACTTCACCCTGACCCTCCTGGGCAAGGCGGTGGATTTTCTCCCTTACTTCATTCTGGCCTTCCGCGAGGTTGCCCGTGAGGGGATCGGCCTCAGTCGCGCTCGCTGTGAATTCGACCGTGTCGAAGCCCTCCTACCGGTCGGTTTTTTTGGGGTACGACAAGAGGAAATGCAGCGCGAACCTGTCTGGTAGGTCCGCGGCTTTTCCTAAAGAAGAACCGCCGACCCCAAGAACGGGCTCCGCCCTACGCGGCTTGCTTGATGGCTTGACGCGCTACCGGCCGGAGGGGATTTCGCAGGGCGAGGGCACGGAGCAGCACGTTGGTATCGATGAGGTAGTCCATGCGGTCTACGCGCGGTCCGGATACCAGTTCTCACGCTGAAAAGTCTCTTCCGGCAGCACCGCATCGGTTTCCAATCCGGTAAGGAATTCTTCAAACGCCTTCACTCGCTCCGGCGCGCTGGCTTTCGCCGTCCCGGTCTTGACCAGCGCCTCCAGGGCGCGCTCGGCAAACTGATCGAGCGGCAGGCCCTCCGCCCGCGCCCGCGCCAGCAGCGCCTCGCCAATGTCCGGTTTCAATTCTACTTCCAGTTTCATCTCGACCTCGCTCCCCGCGCAATTCCCTGTTTCTTGAAGGGCTTTTCCCTAATCCCTATTCCCGAGCCCCGAACCCCGCCAGAGTCTGAGTATACCACGATGCCGCCGGCATTTTCGATTCTTGAGTAAAGTGGCTCCCGGCATGGCAGCGAACCGCGCTCGCCACAAGGCCCTCGTAGCGGCGAGTTTACCTCGCCAAAATGGGGGCGTAAAGCCGCCGTTACCATCGAGCGTAGCGCGGACCTGTTCTGAAGGTCCACGGCTCTTGGTTGTCCATAACGGAAGAACCCCGGACCTAAAGAATAGGTCCGCGCCACGCTGGCTTCTGATTTCGTTTGCTCGTCACCCGCCACTTTTCACTCGTCACTGTCCCTGCTGACCGGGCGAAGTTCGCGACCCATTTACGCGCAATGCTGTGCGCAGGCAGTGGTGAACGGAACGGCAGAGCACGGGTGGGGACGAAGAACTTCTGATTTCGTTTGCTCGTCACTCGTCACTTGTCACTCGTCACTGCTCTTAAGGCACGGGTGGGGAGGAGAACCGCGGACCTCAAGAACAGGTCCGCGCTACGCTGGCTATAGCACGATATTGGAGGAGGAGTTGGACATGGTCACCAGTTTTCGATCAGCAGTCCGTCCACCTCTCTGAAATGCTGGTCACGGGTCGCCAGCGGCAAGCCATACTGTATGGCTATGGCGGCAACCCAGATGTCGTTTTCTGGGATTGGTCGGCCCTTCAGCCGCAGGCTGTCCTTGATTTGGCCGTAGTACTGTGCCGTCACGCCGTCGCAAGCGAGGATAGCAACCGACGCCGCAAATTCGTCGAGTCGGGAAAGATTGCTGGTGGGGCGGCCGGACTTCCGAGCACCGTAATAAAGTTCCCCCAACACCGTGCTGGACAAAACGATGTCGGTGTGGCTGGCGTGGGTCCGGACCGCTTGGTCAGCGGCGAACAACGCAATCACCACATGGGTGTCAAGCAGAACGCTACCAGCCACTCGAATCAACCTTTTCGCAGCCGTCCTCGATCGCCTTCTGCATGGCTTCCAGATCCCCTGGATCTATGGATCCGGAAAAACGCAGCAGATCCCGACCGGGCACGGCAGCCGGTGCCGCCAGACGCCGGGCGAACTCCAGCAGTTGGCGCTGCTGCGGGTCGTTAAGCCGATCAACTTGTTCGACAATCTGATCTTTGATTCTCTGGCTCATGGCGGAACCTCGTAGGCCTCTGGGCGAGGGGCCCCATCACCTTCCCCGGCCTCGCACTCTACTTGCTAAGTGTACAACAGTTTCTTCGGACTTGGCGTCTCAATCCGTGCAACCGGACACAGACCTGTCCTGTAGGTCGGCGGCTTTTTGTTATCAATACAAAACGAACTCGTCACTAACCACTAACCACTTTCAACTGCTCTTAAGATTGCTCGTCACTTGTCACTCGTCACTGCTCTTAGAGCACGGGTGGGGACGAAGAACCGCGGACCTCAAGAACAGGTCCGCGCTACGCTGGCTTGTCTGGCCAGAGCTGACTAATAACCTCCCCGGCCAAGACGAGAAAATCTAGGGCCTGCCCCGGAAGCAAGATCCAGTGGCCGGACGGATGAGCGAATGCGTTTCGGAAGTGCCGCATGAAACTTGCGACTCTCTGCGCGTAGGGCGGGCTTGCTGGTATCGGGCCGGGCTCCGATCCCGATTCGTCCTCCCCAAAGGTTGCAGTCATGTACGCCTGGAGGTCTTTCTGATACGCCTCGGCGCTTTCATTGCTGGGGAAACCTTTGTCGCTCAGAAGCCCTTGGGCGATAGCTTGGTCAAAGAGATTTTTGAGGCCTGAATGATCGTCCGGCCTTTTTTGAAGTTTCAGTTTCAGGGCCATCTCGACGGCGGTTGTCGCCATGAACGCGCAGAGCGTGAAGAACGGATAATAGAACCAACCGTAAACGAAGAGGCTTTTGACTGCCTCCATGTAGCTTCGGACATCCACGGGGACAGCTTCGCTTACTCGAATGCATTCAGCATCCTTGTAGAAGTCCGCGAGAGTCATAGGCCGGGAGCTGCCAGCGATGAGGTCTGCCACTGCAAAACTGGTACTCCTATGGTCGGGTTCCGTGACTTCCTCCGGCCTTTTCAGCTTCTCTGCATGCTTCAACATAGGTTAGTTACCTTTCAAGCGACATTGAGAACATCGGTTGCTTGAGTGGCCGCGCCAATTTCCGCTAAGAGGCGGACTATAGACTGCCGCTCGCGAGCCTTAGAATGATTTGTGGGAGCAAGGCTTTCAATGCGTCAAGTGTGATCGAACCGCTTGTGGAAAGAAGCTTTTCCTTGGCCTTCTGCCAGACGGTGTCATTACGTGCAGAATCCAAAAACTCGTGCCCCTCGTAGGTCAGGCGCTTAGGCTTCCAACAAACGCCATCCATTGACGAAAGGTCCATTGCCTCAATTAAGCCAGCTTCGTGGGCCAGCAAAACATGATAGGTAATCTCTTCCTCGCTGTAGCCTTGAACCGAAATATCGTGAAAGCTCCCATCAAAGGGGAGTTTCTCAACTTCAATCAGAATCGCACGAATCAAATCCATGTCGCGTTTCATCAAGCCCCCCTCATCCAATCGGCCACTTGGGAATGGCCGCGTCAATTTCCGCCATAACGCGAATCGTCTCACGCAGGGCCGTGACAACCTTGCGGTAGTGCTCCAGATCGTCATAGGTCAAGGTGCGGCCCCGGCGGTCTTTGAGCCACTTTTCGCAAACCTGATAGCCGCCAATGTGGAAATTCCAGACTTCGGGCGGGACGCCTTCGAAGTATTGGCCGTTCTGTAGCGCTGGTGTCCCCACCGGAGTTTTCGGCGATGAGGACATCGCCGCTACAGTGGCCGCCGGGACGGCGGCGCTACGGCTAATGTACACGCGGCCCTCTTTGAGGGGCTTGCCAGTGCCCGGCTCCGGTTCCCCCGGTGCGAGATATTTCGGGAAACTCTTCTCGACAATGTTCGGGCCGGTAAGGGGATAGCGGGCAATCGGCTCGCTGAGTTTCGGAGATTCGAGCAAGTGCAAGGCAACAAGCTCCGCGCCCAAGCCACAGAGCACGCGGAATTGTTTCACGTCGGAAGTGACCGGCACGCGGGGGAAATCGCTCTTCAGAAATTCCGCGTAGCGCGTCCGGTACGTGGGAGAGTGCAAGACCGCGTAAATGTAATCGAAAACATCTTCCGGTCCGAAGGTCTCTTTCAAGTCCCCCTTGCCATCGCTCACGAATTGAAGTCCCAAGAAGATATCAAAGTGTCCTGTCAAGTTCCGGTTGAAATTCGGCCTCCGTCCTGTAGTTGATTCCGGCCAGGGAAGAAGGGGAATCCATGACTCCCCCTCTTTGGCCTTCAACTTGTCCAATGGATCGTGGTAGCAATAGAGTGGGAATATGGAAGAACCATCCTTAATCTCAAGAAACACTGCAGGTGTCGCATCACGCGTGACTAGCGCATGACTCCACGATTTAGCTTTAGTTTGGCGGACCAGATTGAGGGCCACGTTTTCTTTGAACAGGTTCGTCGTGACCTCTAGCCGGGGGCGGTCAGTGACTTCTTTCCCAAGGTACACATGTCTGCGGTCAAACGGACGGTAGCTGCACGCTCGATGATAGCTACCCCAATCGGTCTTCGAGGGCGGTGCTCCCAGGAAACCCGTCACTTGCGCGGCGAGTTCTTTCTCAGTGAAACCGATTGCAACTGAATCCCTGTGCGTTTGAAAGCCGAGCACGTTGACCAGCATAGATTCACGGAGGCTCAAGCCGTCGTCATATTCGGTATTCAGACTGTTCTCTTGCGGGATGAACAAGTAAAGCGGGGACTGGGGTTTGAGGTTGTCCCAGTGTGTAGCTTTGACATCTGTCTCAAAGAGCCTCTGATACTTTATCTCTCTCAATCCCCAGAGGTCCGCGTGGTACACCGTGGCCGTGCCTGCCTTGCTTGGCTCTTTTAGGAAGATCCCGAGTGTCACGCCTTGCTGAATATCGAAGACGTTTTCATCCGGGGAGCCATCCGGTGCCCTTTCTTTCTTCTTGCTGTTCCCGTGCAAATCCAAAACGTAAATCTCCGTGAAGGCATTCATGAGCGCGCGGCGCATCCCGCGAAAGGTGGGGTTGTCCAAGTAACCGTGATTGGTGATGAAGGCAAGAATCCCCGCTCCGGTCCGCTCAATACGCCACTGCCCCCAGCGGATGAATTTCACATAGTCATCCTGGAGCCACTTGGGGTTTTTCTCTCCCAAGGGTTGCCCGTCCACGGAATAGTAATCCTGGATTAAATGGCCGATGAAGGTTGGTACTCTTTTGCCTTCCTTCATCTCCCAACTTCGATTGGCGGAGTGGCCCGAATAGGGCGGGTTGCCGATAACCGCGAGGATGGGCAATTCGCTTTTGATCTTCAGTGCGGCATTCGCCTCTTGGGAAATCACGCGCAACGGGCCAAAGAGGGTTTCGGCCTTTCGCTCCGCCTCTTCCAGTGTGTTTGTGAGGTACACGCCTAACCGTTCATCCCCGGAAAAGTCGTAAGCCCATTTCTCCCGCTGCGCGGGGGTCATGTCTTGGCCCGCGAGCTGCATTCCCAATTTGAAGTGGGCCACTGCGTAAGGGGCCATCAGCAATTCAAACCCGAAGATGCGGGGCAACAAGTGATTCCGCACATAGCCCGACCACATGCCGGCGTTTTCTTGCCGCATGAATTCCGCCCGGATATGGTCAATCACCGTGTAGAGAAACGTTGCGGTCCCGCACGCGGGGTCAAGAATCAGGACACGCGGGGAAGTGGCTTTGACTTTCTTCGGCTTTCCTCCGTTCACTTCCTCCCGCTCATATTCCACCGTGGCCGTGTCTGCGAGGCCGTTGGCGCATCCGAAGCGAGTTTTCAAGAGGTAATCTACGGACCGCACAATGTAGGAAACAACCGGCTCCGGGGTGTAATAGACCCCCCGCGATTCGCGCAACTTTGGGTCATAAGCCGCAAGGAAGGTTTCGTAAAAATGTACAACGGGGTCTTGGCGGGCAGTGCGCTTGCCGAAGTCCGCCAGCACAGCTTCAATATCGGTATCGGCCAAGAGTTGGGCCAGGTCATCCACGAAACCCACGAAGGGCTCTTCGTCAAGGGCATTGCCGGTGATGGTTTCAAAGAGTTGCCGAAGGAAGGGATTGGTTTTGGGAATCTCCGACGCGGCCCCCAATCGCTTGAATGAACCCTTTGGCCCGCGGTGATTGCACCGGGCCGCAAATAAACCATAGGCGAGCGTCTGAGCGAACATGTCCGCAAACTGTGGAATGGGCAGATCGGGAATCAGCGCCTTTTCAAAAGCCCCGTGCAAGTCGCGAAGAGTGGCCGAGGCCGCCTTCGCTCCGAAGGCTGTAACAATTATGTCCCGGATAAAATGAGTTAGCCGGGCCATGCGAAGGGCAAGAGTCTTGGGATCGTTTATCTCTTCGCGTTCGCGAGCGAGAAAGGCGGTTAGGAGGTCCGTGACGGCCTCCGCTCCCTCTTTCTCCGGGGCCAGCTTACCTCCCTTGCCGACATGGGCGAGCCGGGCCGTCTGCCGGTGCTCTCCCTCCACGTACCAGCGGAATTCCAAGTAGTCAGTCAAAATGAGATTGGGCAGAGCATGGAGATACCGCTTCAACTGGTCATCTTTCTCCCAGTCATTCAGGTCCTCGCCCACGTCTTTGGCCTCAAGGTGCCCAATGGTAACGGGGCCGTGAGCCGCCATGCGGGAAATCACAAAGTCGGGGGCTCCGCATTCAACGCGTTTCGGCTCGTTTGTGGCGGTGATCTTCGGAGCGAGAGATTCAAGAAGGATTTTCAGCGCCGGGCGGTGGGTGTGCTCCGTGGCATTGCCTGCCTGTAACTCCCGCTCGATTTGTCGGCGGTATACATCAATCGGGCTTGCTGTCATGAATGGCAACCGGGGTTCATCGGGTCCATGCGCCAAGATAGTTACCACAAAGGAACTCGGGGGGCAACACCTAATCTCCCAGGTGGGGGCCGGTCCGTTTTCCATGTCTGGTTAACTAAATCGGCAGAAAAAGCGACAAGGATGAGCGCGCCGGGTTGCCGCGGGCGTGGTCAATCCGTAATTTCGAGAATTTGGTGAGCCAGTCATCAGGGCTGGTCAAGAGCGGTAGGCGGTAGACGGTAGACAGGAGCTAGGATTCAGGAGTCAGGAGTAAGGAAGCAGAAGGCGGCGAGCGCGGGGGGGTGGCTACGCGAGGCAAAGAGATCATTGGTTTAACGGGTGGATGGTACGAACGGTAATGGCCG
>JBEKAD010000060.1:0-13381 GCA_050018435.1 Terriglobia bacterium | reverse complement strand
CTGGGTATGGAGCTTCGAAAACGCGCCATCAGGGCGCCGACGTCCTTGGCTAGGCGGAAGGCAACATGGACGGGAAACGATAGCGCGAGCTTCCCGGACGGCCCTGCGTAGTCGTAGACCCCCGGCACGCCTAGAAACTTCAGACACGAGAACCGGGAGACCTCGGGGACGACTGCTGGGCACGCCGACCGCAGGCCGGCGGGAGAAGGCTTAGGCCGTACGGCCCGCATGTACGTCTGGGAGGAGTCGGACCGCGGCATAGTACCGATGAACCCTTCGAACAACGACGGAAGAGCGTCGGCGGAGAAGGGGGAGGGAAGGCCGCTGATCAAGGAGAACATCCCTCCGCCTAACACGTCCCCGACACCGGGCGGAGCACATGTGTCTCAGGGGGTAGCGGGTGTGCGGAAAGCCGCAAAGGAACATCCCTATCCCGAGCAGCGCTTCGCTGCCCGTCATCCACGATAAGAGCCCCATGCGGGAAATCCGCACGTGGGGATCTGTGCGGGGGGTATCGGGCAACCGGTATCCCTACCGCGACCGGTCAGTGCAGTCCTGACCGTGGGTTCTTCCTTTGATGGTGAAGGCATAGCGCGCGGCAGGAAACCGCCCACCATTAAGATTCGCGGGCCGCGCCGTTTCCAGCCCTTGCTTCTGAGCCCGATTTCGTCACCGAGGCGGGGCCGCGGGTTTGGGCCGGGATGGCCCGCCCCGCGGGCTGGAACACCTTATGTACCTTCGCCACCCGACGTTATGACCGTAATCACTATGGCCGTACTAACTATTGACAACGCGAAAGGGCAGACCTATACTACATTTCGACGAGCGTTGTTTGCGCAACTTGCCGGAACTCGATAGGTACGCCGAGTCCGTGCTTTGGTGTCTCTTGCCGGGTGTTGTTAATGCTGGCGAGAACCAGGGCCCGCGAACACACAGGGTGTCATCTTAATTCCAAGAAGCTGCGAAGAACATCAGGATGAAGAAGATGGCACAGGCAGAGTTCTTTTTTTCTTGCCGGGTTCCGGGGAGGGTTCTTTTCGAGGGGTTCAGGAGATGCACGGCGAGACGGAAGGCTGTCTTACTTGTCTTTCCGGGCAGCGCAGTTGGAATTTTGCACGCGGTGGCTTGAAAACCCTTTTCCGACTCTCCCGCTGAAGGGCAACTGCCCTGGAGGCCGTGAAGAAACAGATCAACCGGGCGAGATCTCTGGAGACCAGGCGGATGAGTCGCCAGCCGGAGATGCCTATCGATTGGCCACAGAGAACTCCAGTAAAGATGAAGCCGAGCACCCGGTGGAATCGCCAACAATCTGCCGAACCTAAAGGTGCATCGAACTACGGTAAGGAGGAAAGTCGGCAGGTTTATAAAGGGTGTCATAAGATTTTGCCCATTCCGCTGTAGCGGCGGTCGTCGCGCGAAGAGCACGGTTCGAATTTATGTCGCTCCGCAGGAGGTTGGTGAAAAACATGGTAGCGCCGACCTGTAGGTCGGCAGGTGCTGAGCTAAAGCTCAGCGCTACAACACACCATCAACCTGATCAGAGGCCGCGAGGACATTTTTTATCAACCTGCCAGAGAATTCTTGCTGTGCCGAGCCGCGAAGCGGTGGGGGGGGAGTTGCATTGCTTGCGGGGGGGCGAGGTTCATACAGGCGGATGTGTGGGAACCGATCGGCCCGGGTAGCAGCGAGTACTGAGGTTGCGTATCGGAGTGAGGTGGGGCCTATGGTCAGTGAACGGGTAAAGGTGGGGGAAACGCGAAGAGTTGCGAAGGCAAGTAGGTTAGGGCTCGCGTTTTTTCTTCTGACCAGCTTGACCTCGGCCTGGGCCCAGCAACGGACGGTCGCTCCTGCCGTGCCGTCGGGGGTAGCTTCGAAGCAGACCAGCACCGCCGTGGCGCCCTCCGACGCGTGGAAGAACCCAATCAACGATTATACCGTGAGCCCAGAAGACGTGTTGGACGTCAATGTTTTGGACGTGCCGGAAGTAACTCGCACCTACCGGGTTAGTTCCAATGGATTTCTGACCATGCCCCTGCTGCCTGAACCGATCCCCGCCGCCGGCGAAACCCTGGATCAACTCTCTCACCTCATTGCTACCAAATTTCACGACGCCGGCATGCTCAATAACGCGGTAGTGACCGTTTCACTTCGGGAAACAAGGTTGCATGCGGTACTGGTAACCGGGGACGTGAGACGTCCACAGTCGTACCCGGTCTATGGCCCGACGCGGTTGCTCGATGTTCTAGTTCAGGCGGGGGGGCTAGGCGATGATGCCAGCAACGATGTGATCATCATGCGGGGAGATGTGGGTGTGCGCGCCGACCTGGAAGAAAACGCCCGATCGGGAGGGGTGAACCCCTCGGCCAAGGGGCAGTCATTCACTTTGAACATTCGAAAGCTGGTAGAGACGGGCGATGACAGGACCAATATCCTCCTCTATCCAGGGGACCGAGTCACGGTCCAGCGAGCCGAGCTCATTTACATTATGGGAGCCGTGGCGCGCCCGGGTGGATACGTGCTGAACGAAAGCCGTCAGCAGATTACGGTACTTAAAGCATTGGCCATGGCCGGCGATGTGACCAACCTTGCCAAAAAGAGACGCATTACGATCCTGCGCCGGGATCCGGCGGGCCCGGAAGAAAAGCGGGAGGAAATTCCTGTCAATTACAAGGCTATGGTGAATGGGCAGATCGCGGACGTGAGACTGAAGCCAGACGATATTCTTTATGTGCCCGAAAGCGCCGGGCTTAAGGCTTGGCGCACCTCGGTTAATACCGCTGTTGGGATTGCGACCACCGGCGGGACTGCATTGATGATCTACCACTGAGGGTCGGGGTTCATGAGGGTATTGCTAAATTAGATTCTTTCGAGGGGGAGTTTGAAGGTGCCAGACAACGAGTCTCTATCGCCCATAGAACGCCATTTGCCACAGCGGATTAGCAGCTTCACGCCGCCGACGCTTGAATTGGAGGCGCAAGGGAGTGAATCCCACTTCACTCTCGCTTCCTTCTGGCATGTCGTCGTGAAGCGCCTTCCGACCATCATCACCGCCACCCTTGTTGTGTCGGTGCTGACGGGGATTTACACCCTCAAGATGGAACCTGTGTATAAGGCGACGTCGAACATTGAGGTGGAGACCGACTACCCCCAACTCCAAACCCTCAACGAGGTCTACCGCCAAGCCGGCGTTGAAGATTTCACGTTTCTGGCTACCCAGATGCAGGTCCTGCAAAGTGACAGCCTGGCATGGACAACGTTGCAGCAACTCGGGCTTGACCGCGAGGAAGCCTCCCCTGGTACGGCCAAGATTCCGGGGCAATCGGCAGCGCAAATCGCCGTCGCACGCAAGACGGCTTTGATCGAGGGTTTTAAAGGGGGACTCTCGGTTGACCCGGTGAAGGACACCCGCATTCTCGCGGTGAGTTACGAAAGCGGGAGTCCCGAAATGGCGGCGAGTATTGTCAATCATTTAATCAACAACTACATCGAATCCAGCATCCAGGAGCGATACGATTTTACCCGCCGGGCTTCGGGCGGAATGGAGCAACAATTACAGGATTTGAAGACGAAGGTAGAGAGATCTCAGCAGGCTTTGATCGACTATGAGCGCCAAAACCTGATTGTCAATGTCGGGGATAAGCAGACCATCAACGATCAAAGGCTGGAGCAACTGAACAGGGACTACGCTGCCGTTGAGAGTGAGCTAATCCAGAAGCAATCTGTTTACGACCTTGCCAAGGCCAATGAAGGGCAGGTTGGAATCATCGTGCAGAATGACCTTCTCCAGCGTTTGGAGGAGAAATACAGCGATCTCAATGCGACGTATGCTGATGCCCTGGGCCAATATGGACCTAATTTCCCCAAAGTTACTCGATTGCGTGAACAGCTTAGGCAAATGCAATCCCTAATAGGGAATGCGCGTAAGCAAGCAATTGAGAAGATTCACAATGAATATTTGACGGCGCTCAGCCGGAAGAACCTTCTGGGTGTTGCCCTGGCGAAAGAGAATGCAAATGTCAGCGCGCTCAGTCAGCGCATGATCGAACACAATATCTTGAAGCGGGACTTCGAAATCAACCAGCAGCTTTATGAGAGCCTCTTGCAGCGCTTGAGAGATTCCACTCTCGCCGCCACCTTGCAAGCCCGCAACGTTCACGTTATTGATCCAGCGACTCCACCCGTGCATCCGATCCGCCCGAACCGGCAGCGCAATATAGCCGCGGGCCTGCTGGTTGGTTTGATTCTCGGGGTCACGCTGGCCTTCCTGCAGGAAGCTCTCGACAGCTCGGTCCGGACTACTGAAGAAGCGGAAAGACTCATAAACGCTCCGGCTTTGGCGGCCATCCCTGCCGAAACCGACGGGTACAGACGAAAGCAATTGGCCGCGGGCCGCCCGCTAAGCCCTGCGGGAGCGGACGGTGTTGGATTGGCGGTCCTTAAGCGGCCGTCCTCGCCCATAGCGGAGTCGTTCCGAAGCCTCCGGACTTCAGTTTTACTCTCCACCGCTCCGCGTCCGCCGCAGACCTTGCTCGTCACCAGCGCGCAGGTCGGCGAAGGGAAGACTTCCACCGCCTCCAACCTGGCGATGTCTTTCGCCCAGAGGGGAGGCCCCGTTTTGATCATTGATGCTGACTTGCGCCGTCCTTCCATCGCGAAGACGCTGGGAGTTCCCGGTGAGAAGGGTTTGAGCAGCTTCTTGACCGGCGCACACTCTCTGGATGAAGTTTTGATCCAATATGACAGGGTCCCGAATCTCTGGGTCTTACCGGCGGGTCCACGGCCTCCCGACCCAGCGGAACTGCTCTCTTCGCACATGATGGAGGCGACGCTGAAGGATTTGTTGAAACGGTTTACGCAGATTGTCATCGACTCTCCCCCGCTGCTCTTGGTTACTGATGCCGTGGTCCTCTCCGCCATGGTGGACGGAGTCATTCTGGTGGTCGCCAGTGGAACGACGGCGCGCGGGGCGCTTACCCGGGCTCATCGAATCCTTGAAAACGCCGGTTCGCGGGTCCTGGGAATGGTGCTCAATAAGGTTGATATGCGTTTCGATGCTTACTACGGGTCCTATTACGGTCCATACCATCAGTCCTATTATGATGATATCTCTGTGTCGAATCCCTCGCATTCGCCAGGAGGAGGCCGCGCAAGGTCCAAGGATTCACCCCGCAGGGCATGAGCATTCAGAGTTGCCGGGCGAACGAAAGCGGATTTCCCCCGAGGTGTGGCCGGAGCGGGCTCCAAATCATTCGCCAATCGTCGCATCCAGGATCATTCACGAAATGAGTCAACTTCCCAACCCTGACCTTTCTGGCGAGAGGGTTTCGTTCTGGCGTAGTTCAAATCACCTCTTTGAATGGTCCTTGCGCCCTGGGTGGCGAGTCGCCCTTTTCTTGATACCCATCATTGTCGGTAGCGTTTGGTTGGCCTATGAAGCGATTCGTGTGGCGCGGGTAACATTCCAGGTTCACACCGTTTCCATCACCGACATTCAGAAGGCGCTCAGGCAAGATCCGGGCAATCCCGACTTGGCCCATCGCCTGGGGTTGGTCTATTCCTCTAATCCCGCAGATATAAATCTGTCCGAGGCGGTGAAATATCTCCGGCAGGCAGTCGAACTCAACCCTCGCCGTTGGGATTTTTGGTCGGACCTGGCAACGACCTGTGATTTCATGGGAGACACAGCATGTTCGGATGAGGCCTTTGAGCGGGCCCGCATCCTCAACCCCATGACCCCGGCTTTACAGTGGGCGCTAGGAAATCATTACCTCTTGACGAATCGCGAGGAGAAGGCTTTCCCCTACTTTCGCAGACTCCTGGGCATGGACCCGGATTATATCGGTGCAACATTTTGGTTGTGCCTTCGCGCTACCGGGGACCCGCAAGCGATCTACACGGAGGTTGTGCCCCATGGAAAAGATGCCTCCACAAGGTTTGCTTTCCTTATGTTTTTGAGCTCCATCGCCGATTACGAAAGCGCCGTGCGGATTTGGGGACAAATGATCTCCGGGCCTGATCGTTCCCCAAACTTGTCGATGGTAAAGCCCTTCTTGGACTTCCTCATCGACCATAATCAGATACAGGATGCCGGCACGGTCTGGAACGACCTTCAGCACGCTGGAGTTATCCCGCCGGGACCCCCTTCACCATCCGCCAACCTTGTCTATGACGGGAGCTTTGAGGGGCCGCTCCTCAACACCGGATTTGACTGGCGCATTAATGATTCCCCGGATTTGGTGTTTGATTTCTCTGATCCTTCTGCCTACAAGGGCGCGAAGTGCCTCCGCATTGATTTCGCGGTGGGTCGAAATGCGGATTATGACTTGTTGAATCAGGTCGTTCGCATTAAACCGAACACCCGGTATCAATTGACGGCTTACGTGCGATCCGACAATCTCACCTCCGACAGCGGACCGCGGTTGCGCGTGGTCGAGATGGGTTGTGGGGATTGCGCCGCCCGGACCAGCGATCCAACGGTGGGAACCACTTCGTGGCATCCGATCGATGTAGCGTTTATGACCCAACCGCAGACGCAGGCTGTGAGGATTTCTTTTTGGCGGCCGCAAGATCAAACGTACTCGCCTGACATAACCGGCACGGTTTGGCTGGACGATGTTACTCTTCGCACCGTGGAAGCTCCCGGACCCGATGTGAACCAAGAGAGGACCCGGTGACCATCCCAACCCCGTCAAGGTCTCCCGTTCATTCCGGCGGATCCTCCTGGCATGACCGACGCCGAATCTCCTCATCTCCTTTTCACGCGATCGCTCGCGTTCTTCTTACTGCCACAATTTGTGGCGCCCCGTGGGCTTTCGGCGCCGTACAGCCGTGGGCATGGGCAACCTTGATGGTTCTATCTCTCCTCACACTGATTCTATGGGCCGTGGGTTGCGCCCATCAAGGCGTTCTCAAAATTAGCTGGTCCCCGCTTTATTGGCCCTTCCTGGTGTTTCTTATCCTGGCCGTTATTCAGTTACTCGCAGGCTTGAGCGCCGACCATGTAGCGACCCGTGAGGCGGTCCTGAAGATTGTCACCAATTTTGTTTTTTTCTTTCTGGCGGGCCAACTTCTCTCCTCACCGGAGAATGGCAGGGCTTTGGAAGGGCTCGGCCTGATCGTAACCCTGTTGGCTTTAGCTTTGTGCATCTTGGCTCTGGCGCAAATCTTGTGGAGTAAGGGTTCGCTGGTTATTTACTGGACTTTTGCCGTAAAGGGCTCACCTTTTGGACCCTACGTCAACCGCAATAACTATGCCGGCTTGATGGAAATGCTTCTTCCCATTTCCGTGGCGTACATTCTCTCCCGGTCCTTCAATCCGATCCTGCGCTTTTTGCTCTGGTCCGGGGTGGTTCTGGTCATTACCTCCATGTGGACCAGTGGATCGAGAGGCGGCGCTGCCGCCCTGTTGATTGAGGGGCTGCTTTTGGCAGGCATTCTTATGTGGCATCGACCACGCGGAGTTTCCCCGCGTTCATTCCCGGTGTTGCTGGGAGTGGTGCTGATTTCCGCCTTCATTTTCTCCTGGATTGTCAGCACGGGGCGCGTAGGTGGCCATGCCTGGTCAGTTTTTGAAACCGATCGATCCTTGGAAGTAAAGCTCGGCGACCGGCTCCGGGTGGGGGTTGACACGCTCCGTATGGCTCGAAGCCATCCTTGGATGGGCGTGGGAGTGGGATGTTTTGAGGACGTCTTTCCAAATTATTTGACGTTCCCCACGGACCTGCATTGGACCCACGCCCATGATGACGTCTTGGAGGCGGTGGCTGAAACCGGGTCACCGGGGGTCGTGATGATTTTGGTGGCGCTCGTGCTATTTTTTTGTTTGGCGTTTCGGCACATCGAGCGACGCCTGCGGCACGGGTGGGGTTGGATTCAAATGGGCGCGGCGGTGGGCGCGGTGGGATTGCTCTGCCATAGTTTTGTCGATTTTAACTTGCGCGTTCCCGCCAACGCCGCATGGTTTGTGGTGTGTCTGGCCATTGCCACACACCCTCGTCGTGCTCAGAATAATCCCCGGAAGATCGTTTGGGATTCGAGCGAAGACCGAAGTGGCGAATTCCTAACTTAGAGGCCCCCAGCGTGATAATATCGCTAGGGGACGGCTCTCATGACTCCTCCTCCTGCCACAACTTGCGGGGGTGCGCCTAAGACGGAAGGCGTGGGCAGGAGGTTAGGGCGTTTCCCCGCATGGAGGGATGCGACTTGAAGGGCGTAATCCTGGCAGGTGGAACGGGTTCTCGGCTGTATCCGTTGACGAAAGTCACCAATAAGCATTTGCTGCCCGTCTACAATGCGCCGATGATTTACTACCCTCTTTGGACATTGGTGAATGCCGGGGTCACGCAGATCCTTATCGTCACCGGCGGGCGCAACGCCGGCGACTTCCTGCGATTGCTGGCCAACGGGAAGGAATTTGGCCTGAAGCGTTTGAACTACGCCTATCAAGAAGGTGAAGGGGGAATCGCCGATGCTCTCCGGCTGGCAGAGGATTTCGCGGAAGGAGAAAAGATTTGCGTGCTTCTTGGTGACAACATTTTGCAAGGAAGCATCAAGCAAGCTGTCGTCCGCTTTGAAGAGCAAGCCCGGGGCGCCCATATCCTCCTCAAGGGTGTCACCAACCCTGAACGGTTTGGAGTTCCGGTTTTTGAGGGGGACCGGATTATTCGCATTGAAGAAAAACCCGCTCATCCGGCGAGTCAATTCGCGGTTACCGGTGTTTACTTCTATGACGCTTCGGTCTTCGAAAAAGCTCGTCGGCTCAAGCCATCCAGCCGTGGAGAGTTAGAGATTACGGACGTGAACAATGCCTACTTGCAGGAAGGCACCTTGACTTACAGCATCCTGGAAGGCTGGTGGACCGATGCGGGGACTTTCGAGTCGCTGCGTTTAGCGAGCAATCTTGTGGCGGAATCCCCGGCAAAAAATTAAACGGCGAAGCCTCCAGCGCTCCCGGTAGCGCTGCTGATGACAGGCTGACCTGTATCGAGGCATGAGGTTCAATATGAAGCTCGTGGTGACGGGTGGGGCAGGATTCATTGGGTCAAACTTTATTCGCTACGTCCTGGCCCAGCACCCCCAGGATTCGATCCTCAATCTGGATAAGCTAACTTATTCTGGCAACCTCCAAACCTTGCGGGATGTGGAAAAGGACGAACGCTACACCTTTGTTCGCGGCGACATCGGGGATCGCCGCAAAGTTCAGGAAATTCTTTCGGGAGGGTTCGAAGGGATTGTTCATTTCGCGGCTGAAACGCATGTCGACCGCAGTATCCTGGAGGGTTCGGCCTTTGTGAAGACCAACGTCCTGGGAACACAGTGCCTTTTGGATGCCGCCCGGCAGGCCGGCATCAAGCGCTTCGTCTTGGTCAGCACGGATGAGGTTTACGGAAGCGCTTCGTCAGGCGAAAAATTTACCGAGGAATCCCCCCTGGCTCCCAACAGCCCCTATGCGGCTAGCAAGGCCGGCGCCGACCTTCTGGCGCGAGCCCACTTTCGCACTTTTCGATTCCCGGTTATCATTACAAGATGTACCAACAACTACGGTCCTTACCAATACCCGGAAAAGTTTATTCCCCTTATGCTTACTCGCGCCCTGAGCGGGCAGAGTATTCCTGTGTACGGGGACGGGTTGCAGGTGCGGGATTGGATTTGGGTCAAGGATCATTGCGCGGGTTTGGATGCAGTTTTGCGCAAGGGCCGGGAGGGGGAGATTTACAACCTGGGCGCCGGGAACGAATGGCCCAACCTGGAGATCGCCCGGCAAATTTTGCGGCTCGTGGGAAAGCCGGAATCTCTGCTAACCTTTGTCCAGGACCGGCCGGGGCATGATCGCCGGTATGCTCTGGACTGCGCAAAGGCCAACCGGGAACTGGGCTGGGCGCCAGAAACAGCACTGGAAGAGGGATTGAAACAAACTGCTGATTGGTACTCGTCCAACTCAGACTGGGTACGGCACGTCGCGGCGCGGGGTTACCGTGCGTACTACCGCAAGCACTATGATCGCCGGGAGGCAACGCTGGCAAAAGTTCTCGACCAGGGAGGAAAGAATTAGTGCGCGTTCTCGTTACGGGCGCACAGGGGATGCTGGGGTCGGTGCTGCTCCCGTGCCTCCAGGCGGAACACCAAGTTTGCGGAGTCGATCAAAAGGATTTTGACATCGGGGAGGAAGCCGCGGTTCAAGGCGCCTTCCGCGAATTGCGGCCGGAATTGGTTTTGCATCTCGCTGCCTTTACTGACGTCGATGGCTGCGAAGCGAACCCGCCGAAGGCTGAGCAGGTCAATGCCCTGGGGACGCGGAATGTGGCGCGAGCTTGTGCGGAAATCGGCGCCGGTTTGCTGTATGTTAGCACCGACTACGTTTTTGACGGGCGTGGAAAAAGGCCTTATCGGGAAGATGATTGCCCTAACCCCATCAGCGTATACGGGCTCACAAAGCTGCGAGGGGAGAGGCACGTTCAAGCACTCGTCGCGCGGCACGTGATTGTCAGGTCTTCCTGGCTTTACGGACCGGGCGGCAAGAATTTTGTCGCAACCATTCTGAAAATGGCGAAGGAGCGTGGAGATCTGCGCGTGGTTTCCGATCAGCGAGGGTCACCGACCTACACACGCCACTTGGCATTAAAGCTTGCGGAACTCTTGGCCGCCCGGGAGTATGGAGTCTTTCACGTGACAGGATCTGGGAATTGTAGTTGGTTTGAGTTTGCCGAGGCGATCGTGCAGTCCGGGGGATATTCGCAGGTCCGCGTCGCCTCGATCACAACCCAGGAATGCGGACGTTTAGCCCGGAGACCGGCCCTTTCTGTGCTGGAGAATCGTCGCCTGGCTGAGAGCAAGCTCGGTGCGCTTCCTCATTGGACGGAAGGCTTGGCACAGTACCTCGAGGAAGGCTGGCGCGGGGGCGAATTCGGGACGCTAGCCCCAAATTCCCTGGGAGCGCCACTTGCGCGGGAGGTCACAAAACAATGACCGCGCAGAGTGCCAGGTTAGTTGCCGAACGTGCAGGCACTCGCCTGGTCATCGTGGGCCGATCCCAGCTTGGCTGTGGCGACGTCATTACCAGCCCCCAAGCCCCCCAATTGATTCATGGGGTTGAGGTTGAAGCGATTGCGCAATTCCCCGACGATCGCGGCTGCTTCGCTGAGCTTTTTCGGTTTGGAGAGCCCGGGCTGGCTAGGGATTTTGATGCGGCCAGCGGTAGCCGAATCCAGGTTTCATTTACGATTTCGTATCCCGGAGTCATTAAGGCGGTTCATTACCACTTCGAGCAGACCGACCTCTGGGCTCCGCTAAGTGGTATGTTGCAAGTCATTTTGTACGATCTTCGCGAGTCTTCGCCGACTTGCGGTAGCCTAAATACTTTGTTTGTTGGTACCTTGCGGCCGTGGAAGGTGCGAATCCCCCCCGGTGTCGCTCATGGCTACAAAGTAGTGGGGACGGATTCAGGGATGCTGGTTTATGCCACCAACCGGACCTTTAACCCCCAAGACGAGGGACGGATTCCTTATGACGATCCGGGAATAAATTATGATTGGGTGACCCAGCCCAGGTAAATTTTTTCATCTTGATTGTACGAGTTCAGATTTTCGACGAAATGTTAACGAAGGAGGCAGTTTGAAGGACGTCGTCGTCATCGGAGCAGGTCCGGCTGGCATACATGCCTCGTTTCTATTAGCTCAGGCGGGGCTGGATGTCGTCCTCTTTGAGGCCCAAAGCCGGGTCGGCGAAAGGGCAATCTGCTCTGGCGTCGTCGGCGACGAGGCTTTTGCGCGCTTTGATCTTCCCACTCGGGCCATATTGTCAGACATTCGATGCATTCAAGCAATCTCGCCTGGGGGAAGGAAGCTGGAACATCGGACTGAAGCCCCGCTCGCACAAGTTATTGATAAGGGGGAGTTTAATCGCGCGTTGGCGGAGCGCGCCATCAACACCGGGGTAGAATTGCAACTCGGCTGCTGGGTGAATGCTCTGGAAGTTGAAAAACATTCGGTGGAAATCCAATACCGCTCTGTGGAGGCGGGGCCGGCAAGTCTCCGGGCGCAGGTGGCCATCATCACCACCGGCGTCAATGGTTCTCTGAACTATGCTCTGGGGTTGGCGCATCCCCGGCAATTTCTGCGTGCCCTCCAGGCGGAATTGACCCTACCACCAAATGGCCATGGCAATGCCACTCGGGTATTTGTCGGCCAAGGGGTTGCTCCTGGGGCCTTTGGTTGGGAAATCCCTCTGGGGAACAACCGGTGGAGGGTGGGGCTCATGACGGAGCACAACCCCGAGCCTTATTTCGTTAAGCTCGTCCAGAGAGTTGCACCCCACGCGGACATTTCAACTATGCGGATCGATCGAAAAGGGATTGCGCAAGCTGCCGTGGGCCGTTGCGTGGCCGAACGAGTTATCGCCGCAGGTGAAGCTGCCGGGCACATCAAGACGACAACCGGGGGAGGAATCTACTACGGGCTGCTTTCAGCCGAACTGGTGGCCGATGTGGTGATTCGCGCTTTCCGGAGCAAAAACTTTGGCACCCGGACCTTGGGCGAGTTCGAACGTTATTGGCGATCAACTTTTGGTAACGAGTTGATGGTCGGGTATTTCGCCCGGAAACTCGCCAGCCACTTTACCGACGGGCAAATTGACAGTTTCTTCGATGTGGCGAATGCCACTAACTTGCTGGTTCGATTGAATGGCAGGTTGAAGTTTGATTGGCACCATCGTGCGCTGCTGGCAACTCTACGAGCCTTCCTGACCCCACCCGGGGGCTTAGGGAATAGGTGTTAGGAGCCAGGAGCCAGAGGTAAGAAGCCAGAAGCTAGAAGTTAGAAGCTAGAAGCCAGAAGACCCACACTCCTCCTTGTTTCTAACTTCTAACTTCTAACTTCTAGCTTCTGACTCCTGACTCCTGACTGCTGACTCCTTAAAGTTATGCTTAAGCGCCTTTTTGACATTTCGCTCTCCGGGCTCGGTTTGATTCTTTCTTCACCCCTTTGGGCAACGATTGCCGTGGCCATTAAGATCGAGGACGGAGGTCCCATTTTCTATGGCCAACCTCGCGTGGGGAGGAATTGCAAGGAATTCCAAAGCGTCAAGTTCCGCTCCATGGTGCCGGACTCGGATGCCAAGTGGGGGGCCGTTCCCGCGAAAGAACGCGACGCGCGGATCACCCGCGTGGGCCGGATTCTGCGCGCCACGGCCATGGATGAACTTCCTCAGCTATGGAATATCTTCCACGGTGACATGAGTTTTGTAGGACCAAGACCGGAGTGGTCGGAACTGGTAAAGAAATTCCGCGTGGAAATACCGGGCTTCGACCGCAGGCACGCTGTCACACCAGGGCTTACAGGAATCGCTCAAATTTATGGCCACAGCGAACTGCCGCGCCGCCAGAAGC